>CALNBM010000039.1 GCA_937874195.1 uncultured Clostridia bacterium
TCGGCTAGTGCTTGATGGATAATGCTTAGTGCTAATAATTGGTATGGTGTCATATTTTCTCCTTACAACAAAAAAGCGACACACCCCGCATCGCTCTTTGCATTTCTTTACATTTACATTATAACATGGCATTGTTTAGATTTAACAGGACATTAGAGGACATCTTTATTTTTAATTCCAATCATCAGGAACTATAACTGTTATCCCATATTCTAAATCATAAACAGTTCCGCTTTTTCCCTGTAGTTTTGATACATCATCATTTTTATTATAAACTACTTTCTTAAAATCAATCTCTTTTGAGACATCGTTTGTCTTGCACTCATTTTTTTTTAAAATTCTCAATTGAACAAAGGACAAATCAGAATGAAACGGCTTTGGGAAACCACGATTATCTAACCATTCACAAATAACAACTTCACCATTTTCATATTTGATAATTCCTTTGTTTTTTCCTGTTAGGTTTTTTAAATTTTTATAACTACTCATACACTTCCTCCCTTGTTTTTTATTTAATTACATTCTATCATACAAAGAAGTACTGTATCAACTATAACTTTAAATAATTATCTCTTGCTGCTTGTTCCAATCTCCTAACGTGGCGCACACTATAATGCAATTTGTTATCTGCCAACTGCTCCTGTGTTTGCATGTCTATATAGCGCGCATAGAGTATGTAAGAGTATGTTTGATTTTTCTCCCCAACCTTTCGTATCTTGTTAAAAATTTCATTTTCTAAACCCCAATACTCCCGCTCACACGCTTTAACGACCTTGCGCTGTTCGTGGTGCATGTCCGCAATATTTATAAACTTATCCTCTGTTGTATTAAGCCTACCACCATCAACTTTCGGCGCACTTTCGTCAGAGCTATTGATTAAACATAGGCTTTCAGTTAACTTATTTAACCTGTCCTGTTCTATTTCTAGTTTTCGTTTAAGATTTCGCAACTCATCAAATTCTTTTATCCTTTCCACTTAACCTACTCCTTTTTCTTTTTTCCACAAACTTTTCTCAAGCCCACAGCTAATGCTAACTGCAACGGTACTGCGGGCGTAAATGGTCCTGCCCAGAATAATATAATTGCACTACACGCTGTCCAGTAATATGGAGTGATAATTAGTGCAAGCACTGCAAATACTATTACGGGCGACCAGAAAATTATTTCTGCAACTAATATCCAAAGTATCATATCCTTTTTAAACACATTGTCCCTTAACCACCGCCACACTACTAATAATTTATCTTTCACTATTTTTTCCTATTCTCCGCCTGTTCCAAAACCGCTTCTTTAAATTCTTGCAATCGGTTATAGATTAATTCTTGTTTCTCTATAAAAGGGAAGCTGTCAATCTCGCTTTGTAACTTTGCACTTAAATCCCAAATCCCATTACTGTAATTCTCGTCATTGTTGGGGTCTTGCAATAAATCATAAGTTTTCATTTTTCACCTTCCTTTTAATTTTTACCCCACAGTTCGGGCAATAATTCATATATTTATCCGTCCAAAAAATTTGATGCACAACAGCTCTGCCACATTCGCAATCGTCAGTATCACACCCAACAACTATCTCTTTAATTAAATTATTTAAATTGTAACTACAACAACTGCAAATGTTATATTCGTTTGATATTAATTCACACTCTTTATGGTTGGGTTCGTCTAGTTGTTCAATTATGTTTAAACACCGCCTAAATGCAATTGCTTCTCTTGGCTCAATCCGTTCGATATTATTTCTTATTTTTTCTATCTCTTCAATCAATTCTTGTTTATTCATCGCTTTCTCCTTTTAACTCTGCCAATAATTGGTCGATGTTATCTCTAAATATAAATTTTGCGTTCTCGTATTCATCTCTAACGATAGCACGCTCTTTTTCGTTTAATTCTGTATCGTGAAAGAAGATTATTGGAGAGTTATCAAATCTTGCTCTTAACTCCTCCAACTTCTCAACAGCGACCTTGTTCTGCTCGGATTTGAGTTGTTTAACTTCACTTTGAAATTGTTCTAATTCGGCTCTATTCATTCCCCACGGACATTCAACCTTGTTTAAAAATTCATCGATTAGTTTTCTTTTCATCTTCCAACTCCTCTACCTCATAATCTCTAAGTGATATTTCTATTTTCTGAATTGCCGAACTAGGAACAAAAAACATATGCACATCTGATTTTAAAACACATTTATCCTTTATTAAATAGATACCTTTTCCTTTTCTAATTAAATTCGAAACAAATTTAGTGTATTTTTTAAATGATTTTTTAGTTCGTATATCAATATCAATTTTTTCATTAAAAGTAGTTATTTTCAATTTATAATGATTCACCTTCCACTTCCTCCACATAGCACCAACTTTGCGGCGCTTTTGTTAATATTTTTTTCTTTGGCTTAAATGTTTCTTTAACTATCACAATTACCTCCATTAAAAATATTGCCGATGACTTCATAAGAATCAAAATCACAAGCATCTGCAAAATCATCATTGTCATCATCTTCGTGTCCGCTTTTTATACCTTTATATTCTGCATAAAACATAGCATTTTCTTTATCCCAAACAACTATTAAGTTATAACTTCCATAAGCTCTTAAAATATCATTCTCAAAAATCAGTTTGCCGTTTTTGTCTTCAAGTCCTGTGCATTGCGACACTGTGTTTGGGTCTACTTTATAAATTCCAGTCCATACAATCTCTCCACTTTCTAAAAAAGTATAACTTCTAATTGTGTAATTGTTTACACCAGTTACTGGGTAAAAATTTGGTTCTATTGCAAAATATCCCTCTACCCACTCGCCATTATCTTTTCTCTTCGCCTTAAACAGCCCTATGTTTTCTCTCATAATTTATACCTCATTTTTATTTAATTGTTCTATTTTAATTTTCTCCTTGCATCTTCTAAATAAATTGGCACATAGTCTTTAATAGCCATGTCTCGTGTCATTTGGCAAGTAAATGTCAGTGCCTCGATTAATGCTTCTTTGTAAACTTCTAATTCAAACTCTAATTCTTTTTGTGTCATAACAATTACATCTCCTTTTCGTTGTTTTCTCTCATTTTTATACATCCTCTTTCTCAATGCCTGTAATGTCGCAGAACACTTCCACATTAAAATTCGGCATTGATTTTATTATATCTTTATTTTCAACACTCATATTTGCCCACCACTTTTTACAAGCGTCTTCGTACGAATAAGTTACTAATTTATCATCGCACCATTCCGTTAGTTCAAAATCACTTGAACAAATTGCGTCCCAGTATTTTGAATTATAAAATTCCGTAAGCGTCATATCTGTTTGAATATTAAAGATATTAATGTTAGGCTCAATGTTACAAAAAACTCCATTCGAATTGTGCGTTTTATTAAAAGCACCTGTGTTATTGTTGCCAGAGTTGCAGCGACCTGTGTTAAAGTCGCCAGAGTTGTAGTTGCCTGTGTTGCGTATGCCAGAGTTCCCGTGGCCTGTGTTGTAGCGACCTGTGTTATTGTTGCCAGAGTTAAACAGTCCAGCATTTCCACCAGTTAAACCTTTTGCAACATTCAACTCTTCGCCAATTAATTCTCTAACGATTTTAATATGGTCACTTCCAATTTTGTCTCCATCTTCAACCAACTCTCCAAGTGGTTCAATTATGCAAAATCTGTTATTTTCTTCAACTTCGCATGAATAATAACTATGTACTTTTGCCAGGCTATCACAAAAGTGAAATACTGTATCCGTGCATAATTCTAATTTTTTATCGCCGTTATCAATTTTATATTCTTTGCCAATCTCAAATTGATAGTCTCTGCATTTTAAATCTTTATTGAAACCTTTTATAAAAATTCTTTTGTTTTTCATTATTTACTCCTTTAATTATCAACTAAATTTTTGTTTTTCACTGTTCGAATTTTTGCCATAGTGGTTTTGGGTGGTAGTCGTCAAAATCGTATTCCTCTGCTTCGTTAAAAGCATCTTTCGCCTCGTCTTCAAAATAATCGTGCAATTCTTCTTTAAACTCTTCAAAAAGAAATTCTATCAAACTGCATTCTTCTTCTAACGGTTCGCCTAAAAACCAGTCTATTATCCAGTAAGCTTTTGTAACATGCACCATTACATCATCTTTTCCTATTTGAAAATATTGACGCAAAATTTTCTTTAATGCTTTGTTTAGCTCATAATCCTCAATAGCATAATTAAAAACCATTTCACCTGCTTTTCCATTAAACTTATAATTTAATTCGTGTTTCATAAATCTTAATCCTTTTTTGTTTTATTTTCTAACCAGTCATCTTGTATTGTTGAAATCCAACCACAATGAACCGCTTTTATTGTTCCGTCTGGTCTATGAAATTTTTGTGCATGTCCGCTACTCTAAATTTTTTATTTGCTCCAACTTCTTTAAAACTGCTTGATTGGTTAGCACAAAAGTTGTGTTTGCTGGTTGCTCCGACTGTGTTTCACTTAGACTGTGTCCTTGCCCTTTTGTTTTAAGGCGAGAGAGTGTTGATTTTTCTTGCACCATTGCGTTTTGAGATGAAGTGTAAGTCAAGTCCACTATGTATTCTTCAATGCTGTCAAATGCGGTTGCCATATCATCATCACGGCTTTTCTGCAAGTTGTTGTAGGTATTTGTGTTAATTTGCATAAATGCACATACAAGCTGCTTAGTTGGTATGAATGGCGTGTAGTTGTTTATCCACGAAATTAAGTCACTAAAAGCATCTAGGCAGTCATAAACCAAAGCAGGTGTATAGCCCATTTCAGCCTCGCTTAGAGTTATGAGTTTGTGCTTTCTTAAAAAGTCATTTAGTTTTGTCGATACCAAAATTTTGTTTTTCTCAAAGATTGGCACAAACCTTTCCTCTAAATCTCTGCCTGATTTTATATAGATTGCAACTTTCTCTATGTGGTCGCCGAAAATATTAGCGGTCAAAAACTCTTTAATTTGCTCCACTTTCTTAAAGGGGTCAAACGGAAAAGTTATTTCGTCATTTTCAATTATTATATTTGTCATTTACTCACTCTCCCCTATCTCTTCTAATAGCCAATTTTCGATTTCTTCAATATTCATATTTCCTATACCGAACTGCTCGTGATAGACTTTGAAATATATATCCCAAACCTCATTAAATGGTCGGGCATCATTCCTAGTGATTAGATGGGCAAATAGTTCTGCCATTTTTTCAATTCTTTTCATTGTTTCTCCTTTATAAAAACTTCTATTATGTTTTCTTCTGTTACATAGTACTGTAAATAATTATTGCCGTGTTTGATTATTCTTTGTGCGTGTTCAAATTTTGGATAGAAACTTGCTTGGTGTATAGACTTTTTCCACTTGTTTCCATTTCCAGCCCAATACAAATTTTCTTTTTTAATAGCATAAAATTTCATATTGCTCCCTACCACTCAATCTTAGATGGTGTTAAATTTGTTATGTCGACTACTAAAACGGGCATTGTAAAGTAGCCATGACTAGTTCTAAACCTTGTCCAATTAAAGTTAAGTATTTGATTTATTTGCACTATATCGCCATTTTTAACATTGCACTTGCCTTTAACATTTAGTTGGCACTTTTTATAAGTCTTATTC
>CALNBM010000040.1 GCA_937874195.1 uncultured Clostridia bacterium
GGCGCAATAACACTAAGCTATGATACTGCTCAAACAGTATATGTTGGAACTTATGACTGCGGTGCAAAACCTGTTAATATGAAATTAATGTTTGGCACTGATGAAATAAGTGAGTATGAAGTGATAGATTATGATAACAACACCACAGTTGGAACTGCTACTATCACACTCAAATTAACGCAAGATGCAAACTATTTACTTGAAGGTGAGTTTACTAAAAACTTTACAGTTTCACCAAGAATATATAATGCAAATAACTTTGTGTTTGGCGAAATTGAACCACAAAGATATTATAATTTTCCAATAACACCAACGCCAACTGTTTCCCTTGTGTTTGAAGGTGAATATAGTGAAGAACTTACATTCGGCACTGATTTTGATTACACTTATGAAAATAATATCAATGTTACTACTGCTGAAAATCTAGCAAAAATAATTATAAAATTTGCAAACAATAAAATATCAAGTTCTGTAAACGGTGAAGTTGAGTTTGAAATTGTTAAATCAAATTTAAACCTTGAAGATATAACAATAGGCGGAGGTGGTATAGCCGATCAAGTTTACACCGGCTCCGTGATTACTCCAACAAACTTTACATTATATTACAAAGGTAGTATGATTGATTCATCTAATTATATTGTAACGGCTGGAACAGGCGAAAACACAAATGTTTCTTATGGTCTTAATGATATAATTGAAGCAAAATCAAATGTGAATATAACATTTAACGGTGATATTTATCAAGGAACAGTGACTGTGCCGTTTAAAACAATTACGGCAAGTATAACAAGTGCAACTGTTTCCATAGACAATAGAAAACCAGTTTATACAAGAAGCGCTATATCACCAGTATTAACAGTATCAGTGGGTGGCTTAGAACTTGTTGAGGGCAGAGACTTTGAAGTTTTATACGGAAGCAATGAAAGAACAGAAGTAACAAACACAACAATTTCTATAAGTATTAAAGGTTTAGGAAATTATAGTGGAATATTTAATAACTGTGAATCTTTTAGAATTGTTGCTAAATTATTAACAGATAGCGACTTTAATCTTATTATTCAAGAAAGTAGCAAAGTTCAAACATATAATGGTTCTTATATTGAAATCAATAATAGTATTTCATTAGTTTGGGGAACTTACACTTTAAGCAAATCCACTGAATATAATATTTCTTATGAAAATAACATGAATGTTGGTACCGCAACAATTAGAGTTGTATCAACAAGTGCAAACTATTCAGGTTTAATTTTAGGCAGTTTTGAAATAGTTGCAAAAGAAATTTCGGCAAATGATTTAACTATGATACTTGCAAAAAATGAATATATCTTCACAGGGCAAGAGATAAAGCCAGAAATTGAAAGTATACTTTTAATTGATGGAAATATTCCTGTCACATTTACAGATGTTGTTTATTCAAAAAATATTAATGCAGGAAGTATTGCAGAAATTTCATTCACACCAACTGGAAACTATACATCTAGTGGTAGCATTACTAAACTATTTACAATTTCACAAAAGCTTTTTGACACTTCGTTTGTTATAACGCCTATTAATGATTATAAATACACAGGCGAACGATTTACACCAAGCGACTTTAATATTTATTATTATGTTGGTGAAGAAATTGAAGAAAACAAAGTAACACTTGTAAACGGAATTGATTATAGCGTAACATACGGTGATAACATTAATGTGGGAATAAACGCCGGAGAAATTATAATTTCATTTATAGGTAATTACAATTATCCAACTGCAATATATCATAACTTTACAATAATTAAAGGCGATTACACTCAATCTCAAGCAGAATATAAAGATATTTCAAGTAATAATAAGATAATAGGCAAATATGGTGTTAACGATATTATAGGCAGTTTAAAATTTGCTGGTACTAACGCAGATTGGTACGAATGGGAAAATCCTAATGTTTCTATTAATAGAGTTGGAGAGTTTGAAGTTTATGCGTTCTTTAACAAAGGAAGTTTAAATAATCCTAACTATAACGAAATTAAAGTAAGCATAACAGTTAATATTAATTTGGGAACATATACTCTTGAAAACTTAGAAAATGTTCCAAGCAATCTTAAAGTTAAGCATACCGATACTTTAAAACTTGGAGACATTAACTTACCATTTGGCTACACTTGGAAAACTCCATCAACATCACTTTTCTATAATAGTGATATAAGTGGAAACTACTCAGTAATTTATAACCAAAATTATTCTATAAGTGAATTTTATGAAGCGTTGGAATTTGGAGTGACTGTTCTTGTTGAAAAAGGACAATATAATCCAAATGAAGTAGCGCATCAAGAAATAGTGAGAACTTATAGCGAAGGTGTAACTATAAGTGATATTAATCTTCAAAGCGGTTATAAGTTTGCCAATACAGTTGAAATGGATAAAAATCTATATTATCATAGTGATGTTCAAAATTTTGATATTATTTATAACGATAATGGTTCAGTTGACCCTAGTTATGAAAGCATTAATTTAGTGCTAGCTATTAGAATACTTAGAAGAGATTACACAAGGCAAGAAGTTTTAAATGCTCTTTCAAATTTCGAAATCGAAACGCAATATTATGTGGAAAAGATCAGGCGGCCAATGGAATTACGGCATCCCGGACAACCTGGCGCCGGGGAGTTATGAATTGAAATACTATGTGCTTGATCCGGAGGGATACTGGTCGG
>CALNBM010000041.1 GCA_937874195.1 uncultured Clostridia bacterium
TAAGTTAAAAACGGGTAGAAGCCATCAAATAAGAGTACAGTTAAAACATATTGGTCACTCGGTTTATGGTGATGTTAAATACGGCGGAGATGTTTTAGCAAAGGGTCATAATTTAGCATTGTGGTCATATAAGTTGGTGTTCTTTCATCCCACCACACAAGAAAAATGCAGTTATGCAGTTTTTCCGCCCGACACTGTTCCATGGAATGTTTTCAATATAGATATGTTGGTCAACAGAATTGGTTTTGATAGTGATGAAATATAAAAAAATATATATTCAAAGTGAACGAAAGTTCACTTTTTTTGTGGTTTTTTAATAAAATACAATAATTGATTGAATTTAAAGTTTTTTCTAATTATAAAATTAATTGAGTGTTTTTAAATAAGCAACACCAAAAATAAATCATATTTGCCCTAAGATATAAAAGGAATAAAATAAATGCTTACAAATAAATTTGAAAGTTTGGAAAAATTAATTGGAAACACTCCATTAATTAAAATAAGAGTAAGTTATAAAGATAGAAAAATAGATGTGTTTGCTAAGTTAGAATGGTTTAATTTAACGGGTAGCATTAAAGACAGAGCAGCACTACTAATGCTAAAAAAAGCATATTTAGACGGTTCTTTTACCTCTAACCATACTGTTGTGGAAGTAACAAGCGGAAATATGGGAATATCACTTGCAACAATTTGTGCTAGTTTAGGTGTGAAGGTTAATATTATAATGCCAAATCATGTGAGTATGGAACGAAAAGCAATTATAAAAATGCTTGGCGCGGAAGTTATAGAACAGTCTTCATTTGACGAATGTTTTTTAAAATGCGACAGCTATAATAACACGCAAAAATACTGTCGAACATATCAATTTGATAACATTTTAAATGTGAAAGCAAACAATAAAACTGGTGATGAAATATTAGAAAAACTGCCAGCAGTTGAAATGTTTGTAAGTGGTGTGGGAACAGGAGGAACACTAATGGGGGTTGCAGAAATGTTGATAAAAAAATCAACTACTCGCACCAAAATTGTGGCCGTTGATCCCGAGGAGTCTTCATTATTAACGCTAGGTAGAAGTAAAGGAAAACACAGTATTCAAGGGCTTTCAGATAGTAAAATTCCATCACTTTATAAACGCGAAATGGTTGATGAAATAATTGCTATAAGCGATGAAGATGCAATAGAAATGGCGAAAAAATTAAATAAAACAGGTTTACCAGTTGGAATTAGTGGCGGAGCAAATTTTTGGGTAGTGATAAAGTCAGCAATAAAAAATAACATATCAAAAGTGGTTACCATTTTTCCGGACGATAATAAAAAATATGTTTCAACAGACCTATCTAAGCCCATAACCCAGCCAGCGGATTTTATAAAAGAAATAGAAATATTGGACTGGGAAGTTATTTAAGTATTTTTAAGTTTTGAAAAATTACCTCATAGCGAGGAAACATAATAGATGACTTTGAAAAATTAATTCTCAATTTTTTCTTTTTCAATTTCTATTGCTTTGGCTAATTTCCACTTTTTAGCCAGCTTTTCGTCTTTTGCTGTTAAACGGTTTTCTTTTTTATTAAGGCGTTTTTCCACTCGTTTAACTTTTTTAGCATTTTTGTTTAATTTTTCATTAAGTTTTCTTTCTAATTTGTTGGTGGTTTTTTCAATTTTATATTTAAATTTATCTTCTAACTTTTCTTGCTTTTGATTCTTGCTTTCTAGTTTAATTTGTTTCTTTTTCTTTAAGTTTTCTAAATCTTTTTTAATACCTTCTTGAAAAGATGTTATGCGTTCGGTTTTAGAAAGCAGGCGTTTAATATTTTCCCTATGAGCGTAAATATCTAAAATTAAGATTGACCAAAGAAGAATCGTGGTTATCCAGTAGCCATTTAAAGCAGAAATAATAGTTTGGCAAATTCCAAATGTTAAGATATAAACCATACTTGTTAGACTTCCAATTTTTACAATTAAAAAAAACACAAAGCTGATTACAAATATAATTAATGCGACTATTGGATTAGCAGCTAAAAACACTCCAAATGTGCTGGCTATTCCTTTTCCGCCTTTAAATTTATTTACAGCAGGATAAATATGTCCCACAACTGCAGCAAATCCCGCCGAGTAAAGGGCTATTTCTGCTAGTTCCACAGAGTGAGAATTAATTATCCAATGATAGGCAATTAGCGATGGAGCAAAAGCTTTAAAAGCGTCAAATATTAGTGTTAAAATTCCTAATAATGCTCCGTGAGTGCGTAGCATATTCATAGTGCCGGGGTTGCCACTTCCTGACTGCATTATGTTTCGATTGTGAGAAAACGCTTTGGCAAAACTAATGTTGCCACATGCGTACCCGAGCATTATTAACAAAATAAATTTTAATACTATGTTCATTATTCCTTTTCTCCTTTATTTCTAATAATTAGTTTTATAGGTGTGCCACTAAAATCGTATGCATTTCTTATGCAATTTTCTAAATAGCGCATATAAGAAAAATGCATTAAATTTTTATCGTTTACAAATAGCACAAAAGTTGGCGGAGCAACGCTTACTTGAGTAATATAATAAATTTTGCAAGCACGCCCTTTTTTACTTGGTGGTTCGTTAACCAGCACTGCGTTTTGCAAGATTTCGTTTATGCTACTAGTGGAAATTCTGTTATAGGTGTTTGCGTAAACTTTATCCACAAGTTCTATGATTTTATTTAATCGTTGATTAGTTACCGCGGATGTGTATAGGCTAACAAAATAGCTCATAAATTTTAAGTCATTTGCGAGTGTTTCATTAAACTTGTTCATGGTTTTATGGTCTTTTTCAATTAAATCCCATTTGTTCATTATTATAACGCTCGGTTTGCCTTCTTCATGAATAAAGCCTGCTAGCCTTTTATCCTGATCACTTAAACCTTCACTAGCATCTAAAACAAGAAGCGCAACATCGCAATTTCTAATTGCTTCAAATGCTCTTAGAACACTGTAAAGTTCAACGCTTTCAGGTTGAATGGAGCGTTTGCGACGAATACCAGCGGTGTCGATTAACATATAATCTCTGCCGTTTTGGGTGAAAGGCGTGTTGATGACATCTCTAGTTGTTCCAGCAATTTCGCTAACCATAACGCGTTCTTCACCTACGATTTTGTTTAGAATTGAACTTTTGCCAGCGTTTGGTTTTCCAACTATTGCAATTTTAATCTTTTCCTTGTTTTCATCGGGAGAAACTTTTACTTTAAATTTACTAACAATTTCGTCTAATAAGTCGCCAAGCCCCTTACTTTGTTCTGCACTAATTGCAATGGGTTCGCCCAGTCCTAGTTTATAAAAGTCGTATAAATTTTCTTTGTTGCCACTATCAATTTTATTAACAGTAAGAATAACCGGCAGGTTAAACTTTCTTAAAAACTTAACAGCATCGTAGTCCGCAGTATTTAAACCATATTTTCCGTCTACCACAAAAACAACAACATCGGCCAGTTCCACCGCAAGTTCAGCCTGTTTAATAATATTTAATTGCAGTTCGCTGGTTTCTTTAAAATCAACTCCGCCTGTGTCGACAAGCGAAAAAGCATAGCCACACCATTCGCTATCACCATAAATTCTATCACGAGTAACGCCGGGAGTGTCTTTAACAATCGAAATTCGTTTGCCGCAAAGTTTATTAAATAATGTGCTTTTGCCAACATTTGGCCGGCCAATAATCGCTACTAGCGGTTTTTCCATAAAATAATCTCACTTTTACTCTTAAAAAGTATACCCAAAAACAAACCGCTTTGCAACTTAATAATAAAATTATAAATATATACTGCAAAAAAAGTTTTCTTAAATTGCTAAATTTTTTTGAAATTATATTTTCAAAAGAATATAATTATTTTTGAAAGGAGGGACAAGTACATGCAAGCATTAGTTATTGTATTAAACAAGACAGAAGTTCTAGAAGATCTTCTCATGGAATTTACGAATAATGATATAAAGGGAGCAACTATCATAGATAGTATGGGAATGATAAGAGTATTGGCAGATGACCATTCGGATGATATTCCTTTGTTCGGTTCGCTTAAAATGATGCTTAATGAGAACAGACCATTTAACAAAACGATTTTTACAGTGCTTTCTGATGATAAAATTCCAATAGCCATGGGTTGTGTGAAAAAAGTTGTAGGTGAGCTGAATAAATCAGAGGTAGGAATAATGTTCACAGTACCAGTTAATTTAACTGATGGAATCTTGAAGTAGAAAAGGATGATAAAAATGCATATGTTGTTTTATTTAGGAGTCATAATATTAGCCGGAATGATAATGGCTAAAATCTTATCAAAATTCAAATTACCTAATGTAACCGGATATCTTGTTGCAGGTCTTATAATAGGTCCTTCAGTGCTTGGTATCATTCCAAAAGAAAGCGCTGGAAAACTATCAATTATTTCCGAAGCTGCCCTTTCTTTTATTGCCTATAGCATAGGGAGCGAATTCAATATTGATAACTTAAAGAGATTGGGAAAGGGAATTATTATCATTACAGTACTTGAAGCCTTAATGGCTGTCGCACTAGTTGACCTTTCAATGATATTTATTTTTAAACAATCTGTTCCATTCAGTATGGTACTTGGTGCCATAGCAGCAGCTACTGCTCCTGCGTCTACTTTAATGGTAGTACGTCAATATAAAGCAAAAGGTCCAGTTGTCAATACGCTTCTTCCTGTAGTAGCAATGGATGATGCAGTAGGAATAATTGCTTTTGGAGTATCTTCAACGATTGCTAAAGCTTTGTTAAATAATAATGCTGCAATATCTGTAACTAAGATAATATTCGTACCTTTACTCGAAATATTTTCAGCCCTTCTACTTGGGGTTGTGATGGGAATATTGCTTACTTATATTTCAAAGAAAGCCAAAGGTGAAGATCAGTTATTGTCAATCGTTTTAGCTTTTATTTTTGTTACAGCAGGAATTGCAATAAGCTTGAACCTATCTTCATTATTAGCATGTATGATGATTGGAGCGACTTTGATAAACATTAATCCAAACAATAAAAAAGCTTTTAGTACAGTAGATAGATTTACTCCGCCTATATTGATTTTATTCTTTACAATAGCAGGCGTGCAGCTTGACCTTTCTGTATTAAAAGATGTAGGAATATTGGGATTGGCATATGTGATCATAAGAGTTGTAGGTAAGATGCTTGGAGCATATCTTGGAGCAAGGATTTCCAAGTTTCCACAAACCGTACAAAAATATTTGGGATTCACCCTTATTCCTCAAGCAGGAGTTGCTATAGGTTTGTCAATGGTGGCTCAAAGTATTATGCCGCAGCCATATGGTGATGTAATTAGAGCAATTGTTCTAGCTGGGACTGTAATTTATGAGTTAGTTGGTCCTGTTATTACAAAAACAGCTTTAATAAAAGCTGGAGAAATAGAGGTTGACAAAGTGGAAAAAATAAAAATAGGCTCTAATTAAAGAGAAAAATTAATATAAATACTAAGGGGATGATCTCTGTATTTTACATGAGTCATCTTTTTTAGTCTTTATTGGCATCTGAAACAATCATGAAATTCCAATGGTTTTAATAAAGATAAAAGGATAGAATAATGATATAATAAATAAAATGGTATCTAAACGAGAGGTCTATTGAAAATGACGAAAGAACTTCGGAAGAGAAAAGATAGAAAAAATGAACATATTGATTATTTTATGAAATCTAACTACAAAAGGAGCACTTTATTTGAGGATATTTATCTTGAACACAATGCTTTGCCTGAGTTAAATTTCGAGGATATAGACACTAAAACTGTATTTATGGGGAAAAAGATAGATTTTCCTCTAATGATTAATGCCATAACGGGGGGAACGGATTTTTCCCGGGAAATAAATGTAGAACTTGCTCGATTAGCAAAGAAATTCAACATACCTATTGCAGTAGGATCGCAAACAATTGCATTGCAAAATGAAGATAGCAGACAATCTTTTCAAGTTGTTAGGGACATATTGGAGGATGGGATTGTGATTGCAAACCTTAGTGCTAGTTCTTCTATAGATGAAGTAAATTCAGCAATTGACATGATTAGAGCAGATGGAATACAGCTTCATTTGAATGCAGCTCAGGAACTTTCCATGAAGGAAGGAGATAGAAATTTTAAAGGAATTATAGACAATATAAAAAATGTCGTAAATTCTGCTAATAAACCTGTCATTGTAAAAGAGGTTGGATTTGGTATATCAAGAAATGCTGCGGAAAGATTGTACAATGTTGGGATAAGGTATATCGATGTTTCAGGCGCAGGAGGTACAAATTTTATAGAGATTGAGAATATGAGAAATGATGAATACGATTTTACAGATGTCTATTCTTGGGGTATACCTACAGCTTTAAGTTTGTTGCAATGTACAGGAATAAGCAATGAGCTGAACATTATAGCAAGTGGGGGAATCAAGGATTCTCAAGAGGTAGTGAAATCTTTGTGCATTGGTGCAAAATTGGCAGGTATTAGTGGGCAAGTGTTAAGACATTTACTTGATGGTGGATTTGAAGATGCTTCAAATTATTTAAAAGAACTTACATATAAAATAAAGGTTTTGATGCTATTACTAGGGAAACAGAATTTGAAAGAGCTTCAGAATACTCCATACAAGATAAAAGGTGAACTAAAAGAACTTTTATAAAGTTGTCGATGAAGATTAAACTAAAAAAGCAAGGGGATTTTTAAAATCCCCCAGCACCGCCACCACCAGCACCACCGCCGCCGCCACCAGAAAATCCTCCTCCGCTACCGGAAGAAGGTGCTATTGGGGTAAAGGCTTTATTTATACTTTTGTCAAAGGCGTTGTTTTTTGAATCCCTCATGAGGAAATACCAGTAGAAAAAGCTGTTGTTATATTCATACTGTGTTGAGTCAATGGTCTTGAATTCATTTAATATTTTTCTGTCTACTCCAAGAGCTAAAGCATATATAAGAGATATATCCACTGGGTATTTATCCATGTCTTTAGGGGATAAGTCAGTTGCAAATCTTTTCATATATTTTTTAAACTCTATCCATTTTTTATACTGGATATATCCATAGTCAGATTTTCTGAAAAACAAAGTCATTCCATATATGAATCCAATAATTGAAACGATTAGTGAAAACAAACCGTATAACCCTCCTAAAGATATGGAGATGATAGATATCGGCAATATTATAACGAATAGGGCTATTAATAATACTCCATACTCTCTTTTCTCTTTTTCAAAATAACCTTTATTTATTGCTTCTTCCTTTACTTTCTTTTGCCATGCAGCATAGGATTTCAAGAATTGAGTGTTATGTTTTTTGCCGTAATATTCTATATCATCTGTAGTAACTTGTTTTCCATCGCCGATGGAATCTATTAGCCATCCTACAAAATATTTTTCATGCTCCAGCAATTTATTATCTACTTCTTTAATTTTTGTCAATTTGAAGTTTGAAATATCATCTTTTATTCCTTCAATGTTTAAATAGCCTTTTCTACATAAATCAAATATTGTTGCTATGATTGAATTGGAACTTGTATTTAAATTTACAAGATAACTTGCAACCGCAGGTGTACAGTCTTCAGGAATAATGTTGTAGTCAGATTTTCTATAAATATCTAGTTCTCTTCTTGTTTTCGATGCAAATAGTGCTATAAATATCAGTTGGAGTCCACCTAATGCTATGCAAATATAATTAAAACTCGTTTTTGCTTTTTCTTTTCTGATACTTTTTTGTTCCAACTTTTGGGCAAGTCTTTGTTCTTCTCCTATAATCTCATTATATCCACCCTTGCTTGATGATATATTGTGTGAATTAGGGATGAATTCAGTTGGAAAGAGCACCCTAGCTTCAACAAATGTATCCGTTGGTACATTTTCTATTTCTAGATGAACAATATTGTCACTTTTAAAATTAATTTTTCCATTTGAAGGACCATGAGCGTATATTTTAACTCTATCTTTTTTGCTTCCTGGAAGCTTTAAATTTACAGAGAAAAAGTCTATTGGGGTTTCATTTTCTTTCCCTAGAAATTTATAGTACAATTCGCCTGTATCACTGTATTTAACTGCCACGTCTTTGATTATATAGCTGATTCTAAAGGTTTTTTGTTGGTTGCTAGATGGAGAAAATATTTTTATGGTATTAAAGTCATTATTTTCACTTGTGGTAAAAACTCCACTGTCTCCTTTTGCTGCATCAGAAACATTTGCATATTTTATTTCTTTGTTTTTAACCATTTCCCTAACGCTCAAGTTTTTCATTCCAGAGGTACCTTCCAAAACTACTTGTCTGAACACTCCATTGAAGTCTCCACTAAAATCGAATGTTAAGTCTTCTACGATACTTAAATCACCATTTGTCAAAAGCTCAGCTTCAACAATCCATCTTGGAATAGATAAAGAACTTTCTGCATGGGAACTCACTGGAATACCCAATAAAAGTATAAATACCGAGAAAAATATTAGCAATTTCCTAGATGCTTTTTTAATTTTATCCAACTCCTTTCAAATTTACTTACTAAAATTATATTATCAGTATACTACTTTTCATGTCAAACTAAATAGTCAACATATAGTTCTTATTTTTCACCAATTATTTTGTGTTGGACTGATACAATGAGTTAATAAATTAGTTTGTTGTGATATTACAA
>CALNBM010000042.1 GCA_937874195.1 uncultured Clostridia bacterium
GTAATGCTGACGAAGGCGATCCCGGTGCTTTTATGGATAGAAATATTATTGAGGGAAACCAGCATGCAATAGTTGAAGCAATGGCTATTTGCGGTTATTGTATCGGCGCAAGTGAGGGGTATGTATATATTAGAGCTGAATATCCTCGTGCGGGCGAAATGCTAGAAAAAGCTATTAAAGATGCTGGTGAAAAAGGTCTTCTTGGAAAAAGTATTTTTGGAACAAACTTTTCTTTTACCATAAAAATTAAATATGGTGCAGGTGCGTATGTTTGCGGTGAAGAAACTGCGCTTTTGCATTCCATGGAGGGGATGCGTGGTGAACCAACCATAAAACCGCCATATCCGGCTGAAAAAGGATATTTAGGTTATCCCTCTGTTATCAATAATGTGGAAACTTTTGCTAATATTCCTCACATTATTAAAGATGGACCAAGTGTTATAAATAGTATTGGAACAGAAGACAGTAAAGGCACAAAAGTGTTTGCATTAACCGGAAAGATAAAAAACCCGGGACTGATTGAAGTGCCCTTGGGGACGACTATTCGTGAAGTTATCTATGATATTGGTGGCGGAATGCTAGACGGTAAAGAATTTAAGGCTATTCAAATGGGTGGACCAAGTGGCGGATGTATTCCAAAAGAGTATTTAGACACAAAGATTGATTTTAAATCACTTCAAGAACTCGGTTCCATAATGGGCAGTGGTGGTATGATAGTTGTGGATGAAGACACTTGTATGGTAAATTTTGCAAAGTTTTTCCTTGAATTTGCATGCGATGAAAGTTGTGGGAAATGTACGCCATGTAGAATTGGAAACACAAGACTGTTAGAAATTCTTAACCGAATTGTTGAAGGAAAAGGCAGAGAAGAAGATTTAGATAATTTAGAACAGCTTAGTAATTATATTAAAGAAAATTCGCTGTGTGGTTTGGGTCAGGCTTCACCTAACCCCATTCTTAGCACATTGAAATATTTTAAAGAGGAATATATTGAACACATTAGGGATAAAAAGTGCAGAGCGGGTGTTTGTAAAAGTATGCTTAAATATGAAATAACTGATAAATGTGTGGGTTGTTCGGCATGTGTAAGAATTTGTCCAGTTGATGCGATAAGCGGAGAACTTAGAAAAAAATATGTTATAAATCAAGATATTTGTATTAAATGCGGAGAGTGTAAAAAAACTTGCAGATTTGATGCTATAATCAATTAATTGTTAACTTTTTAGAAAAAAATATAAAACGGGTGAAGTATGAAAAAATTTGAGATAATTATAGACCAGCAAAAAGTTAAAGTGGACGAAAATGATACTATCTTATCTGCTGCAAAAAAAGCAGGGATTATTATTCCTACGCTCTGTTTTTTAAAAGATGTGAATGAACCTGGCGGGTGTAGGGTTTGCGTTGTGGAAATAGAAGGGGTTAGAAATTTAGTAACATCATGTAACTATCATGTTCGACCTAACTTAAATATTAAAACAAGCAGTCCAAAAGTTTTAGCTGCCAGAAAAACCACAGTAGAACTCTTACTTAGCAATCATAACAAAAATTGTCTTTCCTGCAACAAAAATTTAAATTGCACACTGCAAAGATTAAGCAAAACTTTGGGTTGTAATGAAAGTAGATTTGAAGGCAAAATGTCTACGCATTCCATAGATAATTCAAGTGAAAGTATTGTCCGAGATGAAAGCAAATGCATTTTATGCGGCAGATGCGTTGCTGTTTGCGCTGTAAGGCAAGCATGCCATGCAATTAGCAAAGTGGGACGAGGTTTTGAAACACAAATTGGTTGTGCGTTTGAAAAAGGCTTAAAAGAAAGCACATGCGTTGGCTGTGGGCAGT
>CALNBM010000043.1 GCA_937874195.1 uncultured Clostridia bacterium
AAAGCCACAAAAAAGCACCCAAATTAGCCAATTAAAGCTAAATCGGATGCTTCTATGGAGGCGCCACCCGGATTCGGACCGGGGAATAAAGGTTTTGCAGACCTTTGCCTTACCACTTGGCTATGGTGCCGTAAAAACTAATTAAATTCACCTAGAAATAATATCATAATATAGCATGTATGTCAATTAAATTTATGATAGTTTTTGTTGATTTGCTACTGCAATAATATTATAACATAGTTAAAAGCAAAAGTATATACTTCCGTTAAATTTATTTTATAAAGTATTTTGTTTTATGTTTTTGTGCTAAACATATTATATTTTGTTACATTATATCGTAATTCAGTGTTCATCTTTAAAAATAAGATACTATCGGATAAAAAGAAAATGGTGAACATGGATATAGTTGGCAAGTTTTAGTTTTAAACTAAACGAGAAAAAATTAAACAAATATAAATTAGCCAAATTAAGTGGTATTAAAAACAGAACTGTATATTCTATACAAAAAAATTAAAAACCAATAACAAAAAAGACAATACTCTAAAAAATTAACAACTGCATTAAATACCCATAATTTTTGACGAGATTCAAGCCAGAAAACGAAATATTAAAACTAAAATTATAAATCAATCATTATTAAAAAAACTAAAATGGCACACAAAAATATCATATTGAAGAAAAAAAATTAAACTTGTATGGGAATAACTAAAATAATCGGCACAAAAAAAACTAAAAATTGCTTAGTTTAAAAAATGCAACTTATAATAAATATCCACCGGCGTAGCCGGTGGTATTTCATATGCGGGTATAACCCTATTTTATTAGCTGTGCGAAATCGCACTTGTGTTTTCTGTCTTCTGCGTTGCTTTCTATCTTATTTTTTAAATGGATCTATCATTTCTATTATACTCATTTGCTCCATTTCTTTGTCTTCGTTTATTTGATTTTTTATATATTCCGCTATTGCTTTTTTATTTTTACCTACTGTGTCTACATAGTATCCTCTACACCAAAATTCTCTATTTCTGTACTTGTATTTCATATTTGCATACTTTTGATATATTAATATACTACTTTTTCCTTTCAGATATCCCATGAATCCTGATACACTAATTTTTGGTGGTATTTCTACCAACATGTGTATATGATCTGCACATACTTCGGCTTCGATTATTTTTACTGACTTCCATTCGCACAAACTTCGTAGAATTGCCCCTACTTCTCGCCTCTTTTGTCCATAGAACACTTTCCTTCTGTATTTTGGAGCAAACACAATATGATATTTGCAATTCCACTTCGTATGTGCTAAACTCTTTGTGTCATCTTGCATGACTTTTCCCTCCTTGTGTTATTTTTTAAAGACAGAACACATCTTTATTTTAACACAAGGAGGGCTTTTTTCTCATCGGTAAACCTCTATTGAACCCCCAGACTATCTGGGGGTTTTAGTGGCAAAAAAACGGCATAAGCCGTTTTGTTTTTTTGCATGGAGCGGAAGACGAGATTCGAACTCGCGACATTCGCCTTGGCAAGGCGACGCTCTACCACTGAGCCACTCCCGCAGATTGGTGGGAACTGTAGGGCTCGAACCTACGACCCCCTGCTTGTAAGGCAGATGCTCTCCCAACTGAGCTAAGCTCCCAACTTCTATTTCGATTGCCTAAATAATATACCAAAAATAAATACAAATTGCAAGTAATTTTTATAAAATTAATATATATTTGTAAAAACTTTATATTAAAATATTTTTATTTAATATTAAATACACACAAATTCGTATTAAACCTTGCACTTCATAGCGATTTGCTATTATTTAAAAATTTATTATTTATTCGAAAAAAAGCCGTTTATTTTGAATTTTATCTCCACAAGTCATCATGATGTTGAGTTTACGCATAGTATCGGCATTGGAACCAAATAAAATATGTGTGCTATGCCCTTCGATGAATTTCAATTCACCGATTTTACTTAGCGCGAGTTTAGCTAGTTTATTTTCTGTTGCATAAATATTAAGCGCTAGCAAAACATCTTTTAATGATAACACATTTTCAGACTGTAAAATATCCACTTTTAGATGTTGAATTGGCTCTAACAAGTGATTAGGTATAAGATAAATATCATCATTAATTTTTGCTAAGTGCTTTAAAGCATTTAACACAACACTTGCACTTGCAGATAAAAGGTCGGTTTTTCTACCCGTGATTATAGTTCCGTCATTAAGTTCTATTGCTATGCTTGGACTTTGTGACATTTCTTCTTTCTGCTCAGCAAATTTAACACACTTTCGGTCGTATACACTTAAATATAATTGATTCATAAAAATTTTAATTCGTTCAACAGTTTCGTTTGAAACATTGCCTTTTCTGTTTTCCTCTTTGGCTTTATAATAACGCCTAACAATTTCTTGTCGAGCAGAATATTGTGCTAATTCTTTATCAAAGATGCATTTTGAAATGTTATTGATTCCCATATCTGTGGGAGATTTTATTTTGTTGGTATTTGTTATTTTTTTGAGAATTTCATAAATAACCGGAAAAATCTGTATTTCTCTATTATAACTAACCGCAATTTTATTATAAGCATTAAAATGATAGGAATCGAGCATAAGAGTGTCGTTTATTTCTGCAGTTGCTGCCTCGTATGACATATTGATTGGGTCCTTCAAGTCTAAATCCCAAACTGGAAATTTTTCGAACTTAACATATCCCGCTTTGACTCCACGCTTATATTCATGAAACATTTGTGACAAACATGTTGCCAACTTTCCGCTATTAGGACCAGGTGCGGTAACAACAATTATAGGGCGGGAAGTTTCAATAAACGGATTTTTCCCATAACCCTCTTCACTAACAATGGTTGCAACATCGCTTGGGTATCCACGAGTGTAATAATGATAATACACACTTTCGCCTAACAATTCTAACTGCTCTTTAAATTTAATTGCGCTTGGTTGTTCTTTAAATAAAGTGATAGCAACCGCTCGCACTTTTATGCCAAGACTTCTAAAATTATCGATTTGTCTTATAACTTCCAAATTATAAGTAATGCCAAAATCTGCACGAATTTTATTATCTTCAATGTCATTTGCGCTAATACACATTATTAATTCACACGAATCTTTTAAATCTTCTAATATCTTTACTTGAACATTAGGATTAAATCCCGGCAAAACACGAGCGGCGTGATAATCCTCAAACAATTTCCCACCAAATTCTATGTATAACTTATTATCAAATTCCTTAGCCTTGTCTAATATTTGCTCTTTTTGTAATTTTAAATATTTCTCATTATCAAAACATTTCAATTTAGACATTTTTTCCTCGCTTAATTTGATTTTAATTTTTGCCCTTTAATCAAAAAGGGAGGAAGATTTTAAACAATTATATTGCTTAAATTATCTCCCTCCCTTTAAATTTTTATAATTAATTAATCCTTAAAAACTCCTATTAGCCTTAAATCTACTTTGCCATTATCAATTTTTATAACAGACACTTCAACACTGTCGCCAATTTTAACAACATCTTCAACTTTTTCCACTCGAGAAGAAGAAAGTTTAGATATGTGAATCATGCCTTCTTTGCCATAACCTAAATCAACAAACGCTCCAAAATTAAGAATACGGGAAACTTTACCTGTGTATGTTTTACCCACTTGCAATTCTTCTGTAATACCCAAAATTGTTTGTTTTGCCTTTTCATTCATAGCTTCGTCAAGTCCTGCAATAGACACTAATCCTTCATCAGATATATCAATTTTAACACCTGTTTCATCAATAATTTTATTAATAGTTTTACCACCAGATCCTATTACATCTTTAATTTTATCAGTGCTAATCATAAAAGATATAATTTTTGGTGCGTATTTACTTAAATGTGGTCGTGGTTTATCAATAACTTCAATCATTTTGCCAAGAATATGCATTCTACCCATTTTCGCTCTATTTAACGCTTCTCGTAAAATATCTTCATCTATACCATCAATTTTTATGTCCATTTGAATAGCGGTTATACCCTTTTTAGTACCAGCAACTTTAAAGTCCATATCGCCTAAAAAATCTTCTAATCCTTGGATATCGGTAAGAATTGCAACTTTTCCACTTGTTTCATCCTTTATTAAACCCATTGCAATACCTGCAACAGGCGCTGTGATTGGCACGCCTGCGTCCATTAACGCAAGAGTACTACCACACACACGCGCTTGACTAGTGGAACC
>CALNBM010000044.1 GCA_937874195.1 uncultured Clostridia bacterium
TATCATTATTTAGTGTATATGTTATGTTTTCCGCAATAACAGTTTTTCCCGTTAATGTTGGGTTTTCGTCAAACATAGAAACCGCACTATTCAGTAACAAACATTTTAATCTGCCACCCTTTTCTCCAAACAAGTTAGGGAATATTATATAATTTTCGTTTAATAAATTAATTTGATAGTTGAATGATAGCGCTTCTCTGTTATCTTTATCTAACCCTATACTTAAACTATCATCCAGTAAAATTTGGCTTTGGGTATTGGTTGGGATAAAGTCATCTTCTTCGGCGAATGGAAGTCTCTGTATTTGTTCTTGTGCCCAATTTGTTTTGTTAAATAATTTAAAACTAAATAAATCGGCTTTACCCATTACATCGCAATATCTTACTTGTTGTAGTGAATAATATGCTTTATCTTGTGTATCGCCTTCTCCGCTTGTTGATGTATCAACACAATCACCGGCTTTAAAATTATCATCCATATCCCATTCAAATATAATTGCATTTCGCATTGGCAATCTAAAAACAGGAACAATAACATCTCTGTGGTCACTGCTTGATTTCGGCACAACAGAACTATCATCGGCAATTTCTGTTTCAACGCTAGGGAATAATTGATTTATAGGAACTACCTGCCCAAAACTGCCTGTATGTGTTCTAAATTTATCTGCTTTAAACCTTGTGTATGCAAAGTTAGGCAATATAGGTTGTCCTCCATCCGTAAATAGTAATTTTTTAACAAACTCTTTCCAATTTGAATTATTGATAAATCGTGGATTGCTTGATGTATTATTTTTTACATTTGATAGCATTAAAAAATCAAATAATCTTACTTCACGGCGAATTTTAGACCTTTCGCTAACTTCATAAAATCGTGGTTCACTTGGTATTGTAACTACATTTGATATCTGGTTGTAGTTCTTGGAATAACTACCTTTTTGAAATATAGCATTATTATAGTATTCATTTTCTATTGCTGTAACATAGTATGTTTCTCCACCTATCTCAACTAAATCACCCACCTCTTTTTCATCCGCGATGTTCCTACAATATTCTTGGCATTGATATACATCGTTAGCAACTCTTATTAGTTTCCCCCATAAGTTAGCACTAAATCGTTCACTATCTACAATTTTATCTTCTTGTCCATGATATTGTTCGTGGTGAGGATATTTTTCGTATGATGAGTTTTTCAAGAATTTATGCAAATCGGGTCTAACTTGAGATATACGCATACTGTCCTGTGTTCGGTACTTGATGTGGAATATTAAGTCGTTGTATTTTAAATCTATGTTTCCTACTAGATCGCGTGGCAAATCAAATAATCTATCACATATTAATTTTAATGATACCTCTTCATCATCACTTGGAGATGGTGCTTTGTAATACAAGTTTCCAATTTTATTAGTTCCTAATGTGTAATATAATGCCATGCCTTTTCGCGGCAAAACATTAGTTTTATTAGTTAGAATTTTATATATACTTTCTTCAAATATATAATCCAAAGCTGATAGTGTAGTTCCGCCGTATTTTATATCAAATTCCACTATTTCAGTAATATTATATTTTGTCTGCAGTTCAGCAGTTTCATTTGAAACCAAATAACTCTCGTCACTAGTTTTTGTAACTATCCATTCTTCAATGACATTTTGTGGGCTATAAAAATTTGTAACATAACTATCTAACTGTGTATAATATTCGCTTAAATTGTTACTATTAAAAATAGTTATTTTTGCATTGTTATTGTTTTTAACTTTGGTGTTCCCTAATTGTCTAAAACTTAACTCAAATCTATCTGTTCCATCTGTTGCAAAGTTTAATTGTGGAATTGCATGCAAATAATGCCCTAAATGCAAAAAAACCTCCCAAACATTTTTACTTTCAAATATGCTTTCATACATAATGGTGTTTTGTAATCGCTGATACCAGTTATTTCCATCGCTATCTGCTGTATTTTTTACTATAATAGGGAATTGTTTCTCTACGTAATCCTTTCCACTTATTGGGTCAAGTGTCCAATCATCGTTATTAAAAATATATGTATCGCTAGATAATAGTGCTTTCCTAAATAAATTAATACAACTATATTTTTCAGACTTTGCTAAAAATGGTGCTCCTTGAACTTCGGTCGCCATATCGTGGATATTTGTTGTAACAGATAAGTAATAAGTATTTGCAGGAACTTTCGTTAATGTTCCATAATCACTGCCTGTCATATTTGCATACCCTGATGGACTTGTTGTTTCATAAACGGTACAGTCTGCAATATATTCGGTAACAAAGTTCGGGTCACCTGTATATGGGTTGTTGCCACTTATTTTAATTTCATAAGTATATTTACAGTGATTCTCAAGTTGGCTTTCAGTTAATGTATTTGTAACAAAACTACTACTTTTATTTTCATAAGTAATATTTCCCCTTGCTATTGTTGTGCCAGATTGCCAATTTACATGCTCGCTAAACTGGTCAAGATTATTAACACTTGCTAAAATTCCTGTGTCAATTGAACTAAATGGCTCAATTACAGGAATCATTGCAACATTATAATCTGGTGGAGAACCGATATAATTTCCTTTCCCAATATAAATTACATCATTATTAATAACATCTAATGTATTTGCTCCGCATATCTTTTCTAACACTACTGTTTCACTTATTAATGTAGACCCTTGCCAAAGTCTTTCTATAACTTGGGTTTTGGTTGCAACTTCACACAAATCACTCCATGTAGAGTTGTCATAGCTTCCTTGACAAGTTAATGTCGGTATAATAAACTCATAGGTGTGTGCAGTTCTTGCATCTTGCTCAAATAAAATGTTTTGTAATGAACTTTTATTACTCCATACATATCTATATGAGTTTTTAAAATACACAACCCCTAAACTCATAGGTGGGTTTGCATGACTTGGCGGTCTGTTGTCTACTATTGGGTCTACA
>CALNBM010000045.1 GCA_937874195.1 uncultured Clostridia bacterium
GTGTAATTTGGAGGGGTTCTAAGAAATAAAAACTTAGTCTAACTGTAAGGAAAGTTTGCCTTGCAGTTTTTTTAAAAAGTTTAAATTTCTTTTTTTAAACGGATATTTGATATATAATAGAATAAAATAAAGTAAAAAAATTAAAAGGAAAAAAACTATGATAATAACGATTGCGGGCAAAGCGGGTTCGGGAAAAACTACCCTTGCAGAAACGATAACCAAAAACTTTCCTCATGCTATACATGTTGATTTAGATGAGGTTAATACACAACTTTTAACCACAAAAGAAGTTCGAGTTCAAGCACTTTCAATTTTTGGAAAAAGTGTTTTTAAAGATGGCATACTTGATAAAGACAGCATTGCAAATCATATTTATAATAACAAAGAACTGTATGATGATTGGTGCAACTATATGAAAGCACTGTGTGAAGAAAATGTGTTGCAAACAATAGAAAAAAATCCTAAAAGCCTATACATTATTGAACATGTTTTAATAAATCAACTCTCACTTTTTAAAAAAAGCGCTTGTAATATTCTTGTTTGGCTGAATGAAGACGAACGATTAAAACGAGTTATGAAACGAGATAATATGACTCTTGAGCAAGTAAAAAATCGTGAGCAGTTTTTAGTTCCCTATGATGAGAAAATTTTTAATATAGTTTTTAACGAAAACGAGAAAGTTGACATATTAAGTAAATTGACCATGTTGATTTAAAGGATTTTGTTTATTTTTCTTTTTATGTTAATATTAGGCGAATTAAATAAAAAAGTGAGGAAAATATGAAAAAAATACTTTTAACCGGCGGACTAGGATATATCGGTTCACATACCGCAGTTGAACTATTGCAAAATAATTATGATATTGTGATTATAGATAATTTAAGCAACAGTAGACTAGAAGTGAAAGATTCGATTAAGCAAATAACAAATAAAAGTTTCAAATTTATCAAAGAAGATTTAAAAAATAAAGAGGCATTGTTTAAAGTTTTTGAGCAAGAAAATTTTTATGCCGTTGTGCATTTTGCGGCTTCCAAAGCCGTGGGAGAGTCTGTGGAAAATCCACTTAAATATTATAACAACAATATAATATCCAGCATTAATTTATTAGAAGCTATGAAAAAGTACAACGTTAAGAATTTAATTTTTAGTTCATCTGCTTGCGTTTACGGAGACTTAGATGACTTGCCATATTACGAAAGTATGCCAACAACTCCTACTAATCCATACGGCAGAACAAAATATTTTATAGAAGAAATTATAAAAGATGTATATACCGCAGATAAGACAAATAATTTTGTGATACTAAGATATTTCAATCCCGTTGGCGCACACGATAGTTTTCTTATTGGTGAAGATTGTGAAAAACCTGCCAATCTTATGCCATTAGTTGCGCGTGCTGCAACAGGGAAATTGGGGAAATTAAAAGTGTTTGGAGATAATTATAACACACCAGACGGCACAGGTGTTAGAGATTATATCCATGTGGTGGATTTAGCGAAGGGACATTTAAAAGCGTTAGAAAAGATTGCAGATAAAAAGGGTTTTTTAAATACATATAATTTAGGCACGGGCGTTGGATATAGTGTGTTAGATTTAATTAATACTTTCAATGAAATTTGCGGCAATAAAGTTAAATACGAATTTGCAGAAAGAAGAGCAGGCGACGCTCCTGTGTCTTACGCTTCTTCCCAAAAAGCAGAGAAAGAATTAAACTGGAAGGCAACCCGGTCATTAAAAGATATGTGTGAAAGCAGTTATCAATTCGAATTAAGAAATAACTAATAACAAAAAAACCTTTCAAATAATTAGCTACTAAAAAAACGCTTTATGGTATTACTTTTTAATCTCTATGTTAGACTAGCTTAGCATAGAGATTTTTATTTGTCTTTTACAAGGACTTGTATTATATTTTTGTAATCTTACAATATTACTTGGCTATAATTCAATTATTAATAATGGCTAAAAAATAATTACATATACGCTATAAACAAATAAAATAGGTATTCTGTTATTTAGTTGTACGCAGTTAAAAAGGTTTTTTTTGGGTATTCTACTGTTGATTTGAAATCAAGCGTACTTTCTATGGATTTTGATTGACTGATAGTAACTTGCAAATTCAGATTTTACTAAACTTTTTTATTTGCTATTTTTTTTGTAACAAAATTAAATATTATTAATGCGATAACATAATTTAAACATAGATGCAAATTTCATATTTGTTTTAATAAAAAGTTTAAACATTATATTCTCCATTTGTCATCACAAGGGTGGAAATATCAAAATATTCAACAATGCCACAAAGTATGGCATAAGCGATTCGATCTTGATAGATTGCATTTTGAAGCAATTGTTCTTCTTCACTGTTTGTTAGATACCCACATTCCACAATAACCGTGGGCACTTTAACGATTTTAAGCATATAATAATCGCCAAAGTTTGCTTCCTTTCTGGCATAAGGCAATAATTTTAAAAGTTGTTTTTGAATACTTTTAGCAAAAAATTCTCCTTCCAAACTATTTGTATTATAAAAGGCTTGAGCACCGCGTTGGTGTTGGCTGGGAAAAGAGTTTTGATGAACACTTACTACCAAATCTGCGTTGGATGCTAAAATTATATCCGCTCGTTTTTCCATGTCGCTTCTTTTATAGTTGTCCACATTTTCTTGGTATAACCCTTCTTTTCCATGTCGCGTTAGCACCACATTAAAGCCAAATGCTCTTAATTGTTTTTCTAATTTCTTAACGATAGCTAAATTAACATCACTTTCTTTAACATCGGTTATTCTTCCCGAACAACCGTTATCTCGTCCGCCGTGACCAGCGTCTAACACAATGGTATAGCCAAGCAAACTGGAAGACGGACTGGGGTAAAAAGCTTTTACAATCGCAACACTGGTAAGCAAACTCACTATGCTTAAAAAAAGCACAGCGATGAGTGGTTTTATTTTAATAGCAGTTATTAATTTCATAATAATATGATATTGGTGTTTTTGATTAATAATGAATATTTGTTTTATTTACTTCCGCCTAAAAAATATTTATAGATAAAAATAAATAATAAAATTTTGTTTATGAATATTAGCTCTGTATCAATTTTTTCATAAATTTTATTGAAACTAAAAAATTAAGGTTTATTAAAAAGCCTTATATAGTATTTATTTTAAAAAAAAGTGAATATTAAATTTATTATCAACTTAAACGGCAAAGGGTTTGCCTTTTTTATTTTGTTTTTTAATTTATATAATATATAATGTTATAATTATTACACAAAATAAACTTGATTTAAACTGGAAAATAAAAATGGTTAGACATATACCAAGAAAAAGTAAAATTAAAATGGAGTTTTGGCGAGGAATAACCATCGCTGATATTATTGTTGCCGTAGTCGGCTTTTTCATGTTTTTGCTGTTATTATTTTCAAACATATTTTCTGCGCCATTTAGTTTTTATTTTGCTTTAAGTTTTCTTGTTCTATGGGCATCATTATTTATGAAAATTAACGAGCAAATTCGCTTGTATTATGGACTTGTGTTATTGTTTAAGTTTTCTGCATATAAGAAAAAATATTATCGTGATCCTAAAAATCCCAATGATGATATAAGCAGAGTTATCCCTTTTGAGGGATTGAGCACTGATAAATTTATTTCGTTTGGCGATTATTATGCCCAAGTTATTGAAATTTTACCATCCACTTTCTTTTTACTAACAGAAGAAAAACAAGAAATGGTTATTCGCACACTTTCTCAAGCATTCACAAGGTTAAATTCCAACCAAAAACTAACCATTGTTAAAACTCGTAAACCCATGCTTCTTGATAACATGCTTAAATATGAAGACACTAAATATAACACTCTTATTGACATGAGTGAGCGAGGGTTATATAGCGCATCTGAGTTGGATTCGAGAAGTGCTGTGTTTGAAGAACGGCTTAAAGCAATTCGATTTTTAAACGAAAATGATAGAATAATTAAAAATCACTTTTATATTGTTGTTTACGATATTGATCGTGAAGCGCTAAATTCCACAGTTCGTGGGATTGTTTCATCGCTAGAAAGTTCTGTTACTCCTATTTACACAAACCCAGTTGAAGGAAACCAATTATTAGTGTTTTTAAAATCAACTTTCACTGACCAGTTTGATGAACGCGAACTAGAACTTATTTCGGAAAATGACAAAATCAAATGGGTGTTTCCCCAAGAAATAGAGTTTAAAGCGATGACAACACGGATTGATGGCAGAGCATATCGGGCTTTTTCTATTTCCGACTATCCGCTTGAAGTAGTAAACGCTTGGCTTTATCCTTTGTTTAGATTAGAGGAATCAAAAATTGTCGTAAATATTGAACCTATTGACAGATATAACGCCGAAAGAATGATTGATAAAAGTTTGATGGAAGTGGAAATGCGTATGGGCAAAGATATGTCCACAAGCAGAAGGATTGAAACTCAAACCCATTTTGACACTCTTAAAGGTTTACTTACTTCACTTAAAAATAATAATGAAAACCTATTTAATACAAATATTCATATTATAGCCGACGAAAACATTAAAAAAGAAGTTCGTGCTGTGTTAAAGCAAGGTGGGTTTAAATTCGATGAAAACTTTGCTAAACAAATTGATGGGTTTGTTAGCGCAAATATTAGCACGCTAGATCTTATGAAAAGTTATCAACGCGGAATTCCAACATCCACACTTGCCGCTATGTTTCCGTTTATAAGCAATTATCTTCATGACGAACGTGGATTTTACTTAGGATATAACCCAGCGCCTGTGTTCACAAATTTCTTTGCGAGAAATAACGAGCGGGTAAATAGTAATATTATGGTAATAGGAAAATCCGGCTCGGGTAAATCTTTTGCAACAAAAACATTACTTTCCAATTTTGCGGCTGATAACACGCGTGTTTTTATTCTTGACCCCGAAAACGAATATGAAGTGTTGTGTAAAAACCTTCGTGGTAAAACAATAGATGTTGGTGCAAGCACGGACGGTATTTTCAACCCCTTCCATATTTATCCTTCGCTAGAAGCACAGGAAGGTGAATCGGACGACTCGTATAGTGCTCACTTGCAGTTTTTGGAGCAGTTCTACCGATTGATTTTGCCGGGTATGTCTCCCGATGCTTTTGAAAAGTTAAACTCGATAACAGTTGGCTTATATAAACGAAAAAATATTGATGCCTCAACACCTGTTGAAAAACTTTCACCTAAAAACTTCCCGATTTTTGATGACCTGCTTGAAATGGTAGATGAATTAATAGCGCTAGAAAAAGTGGAATATCATTTAAGAAACTTGCTCACAGTTAGAACTTATGTTGAGAAGTTTGCAACGGGCGGGCGAAATAGTAACTTATGGAACGGGCCAACCACTATTCAAACAAATGAAAACTTTGTGTGTTTTAGTTTCAGGTCATTAATTGTTAACAGAAATGAAACTATTGCAAACGCACAAATGCTTTTAATTTTTAAATACCTTGATAACGAAATAATTCGTAATCGTGATTTCAACTTAAAATATTTTGCGAATGAAGAGTTAGAGGAAGACCATAGAAGAATTGTTGTTGCCGTGGATGAGGCGCATGTGTTCATTAATAAAAAATTCCCAATAGCGTTAGACTTTATGGCGCAGATGGCAAAAAGAATAAGAAAATATCACGGAATGCTTATAATTATCACGCAAAATATTAAAGACTTTGTGGGAAATGAGGAAATTCAAACGCAAAGTACTGCGGTTATAAACGCCTGCCAATATTCTATGATTTTTTCATTGTCGCCTAATGATATTAGTGACCTTATATCGCTTTATAGAAACGCCGGGGGAATTAATGACGAGGAAAAAGATGCAATAGTAACAGCTCGGCGTGGACAAGCTTTCTTAATAACAGGACCAATGAATAGAACTATGGTTCAAATTGATGCGTTGACTACCACACGAGAAATTTTTGAAAGTGCCAGATATTACAGAGCAGATGTGAGTGATGTGGATTTAAAGGAAGAACTTAAAACCCTTTAATGAATTATAATATTTATGTTTTCCCATATAATTAATATTTTAAAAGTTTAAACAAAGATTGTTTTGTTTAACTTTTTTTTAAGTTGGTTTGTTTTAAAAACAAGTTTGAAAAATTATAGCAAGAATGCATTAATGTAAACAAAATAAAAATTTAGTGTTTGTGATAAGAGCGTTTTAATGATAGAATAAAAAGGGAAGAAAATATGTTTCAAAAAATAGTGCAGGAAAAATTTAATATATTAAAAAACAAGCAAGATGTGTTGGTTTTAGGAATTGAATCGTCATGCGATGAAACTAGCATTGCGGTGGTTAAAAACGGGCGAGAAGTGTTATCAAATATTGTTTCCAGCCAAGTGGATATTCACGAGCGGTTTGGTGGAGTTGTGCCAGAAGTGGCAAGCAGAAATCATTTGCTTGCTATTGATAATGTTTTAGAAAAAAGTTTAAAAGAGGCAAAAACTTCTTTAAGCGAAATTGATGCTATTGCTGTAACTTATGGCGCAGGGCTAGCAGGTGCACTTATGGTGGGAGTGTCGTATGCAAAAGCGCTTGCTTATGCTTGCCGTGTTCCGCTAATCGCAGTAAATCATATTAAAGCACACATTAGTGCTAATTATATAGTTGATAAAACTTTGCAACCGCCTTTTATTGCGCTAGTTGTTAGTGGCGGCCATACTGCATTAATTAGAGTGGATGATTATGTGAATCAAACGCTAATTAGTACCACACATGATGATGCAGTGGGCGAGAGTTATGATAAAGTGGCAAAGGTGTTAGGGCTTGGTTATCCCGGTGGGCCAAAGGTTGATAAACTAGCAAAGTTGGGCAAAGCAAATATTGAATTTGTTAAAAAACCAAGTAACAATTTAGTGTTTAGTTATAGCGGACTAAAAACCGCAGTTATAAATTATGTGCATAAATTAAAACAAGGAAATTGTGAAGTTCCTGTGGAAGATATATGTGCGTCTTTTCAAAAACATGTTGTTAGTGAGTTAGTGGAAAAGAGTTTGCTTGCCTGTAAAAAACACAATTTAGACACACTTGTTGTTGCAGGTGGAGTTTCTGCAAACTCTTACCTTCGTGAATTATTAAAAGAAAAGGGAGTTAAAAATTCCGTTAAAGTTATTATTCCACCTTTTGAATATTGCACAGATAACGCTACAATGGTGGCGAGCGAAGGATATTTTTTAATTAAAAATGGCAAAGGTTTGGCGGATTTAAACCTTACAGCGGATGCATCAATAAACTTAAAATACAGCAACCAGCTAGAAGAATAGCTTATTGTTTTACAAAAATACCTAGACCTATTAAAAAACTTTAAAACTGCGAGTGAAAAAATCAAAATGCACCTTTTTTAGGTGTTGTGTAAGAAGCGAGAAGGCTTAAGACCTCATTAAAAAACCTCACGCATTTTAGTGAGGATATTTGTTGACAAAAATCAGTTCAGACAATTTTATTTAATATTAATTCATATTTTTAGCCAATATTTCTGCGGTTTCCAGTAACACTGTTTTTTCATTTATAATTTTTTCTTCTAAACAAAGGTTAAATAATATTTGCTTTATTTTAGAAACATATTTATTTTCTATGTTAGCTCTTATTAAAAGTTCAATGTTAGTTATATCCAGTTGGCTTTCGTTTAGTGGAATATTTTTAGCTTTGTAAATATCCACTTCATTATCGAGTAGGGTGGTAATACTTGGAGAAATTCCTCTTAAAAAGTTTTTAATTTCTTCGCTTGTATTAAAATAATCACAAATAAGTTCGAGCGACGGAGTTGGATTTTTAACAAAGGAATATTGTAAAATAATATATGTGGAAAATATATCCGCTATTTGTCTATTACTTAAACTTAGTCCATCATTTCCAAAAATTTTATGACAAGCAAATATAATTTGATCCTTAGTGTTTAATTGGTAATCAAAATATGAAGCAAGCACTGTCATACAAAAAGCTGTGTAACGAGACTCACACGGAGCATCATAAAACTTAAAGTGTTTTAAATGTATTTGCAAATTAGCGGTGGCAGGGATAATGTATTTAAAACACTCAAATTTTTTTAGCAGTTGCAAAAATGTTTTAGTGTTTGCGTGATTACATGCTATGGTCATTTTTTCAAATTCATCCACCACACGCTCTTTAGAAATATCTTTAAGTTGGTGGCGGTTTTTAATTGCACTTGATAATGTTTTTTTATTAATAGTAAACTCAAGTGTTGTTGCAAATCTAATTAAGCGAAGTATGCGAAGTCCATCAACTTTAAAAACATCGTTATTTATTATTTTTAATTGTCTTTTTTTAATGTCTTTAACGCCACCAAAAAAGTCTATTATTTTATTTTCCTTTATATCATAATAAATAGCGTTAGCAGTGAAATCTCGCCTAAGTGCATCGCATTTAATATCATTTATAAACTCCACATGCTCAGGGCTATGGCCACCGTCATTTGCATAGGTGTCTTTTCTAAAAGTGGTATGCTCATAACTTTCACTGCCTGCTATAATTTTAACTGTGCCAAGTTTTTTACTAATAAGTTTATGATTCCAGCCCAAAGTTTCAACTATTTCTATTATTTTTTCTGTGCTAAACGATGAACATATATCAATATCATAAGCAGGAATTGATAGCAAAACATTTCTAACATACCCGCCAACAATAAAAAGTTTTCCGCCCGAACTTTGGCAGGCAGAAGAAAACTTTTTTAGGTTTTGCGAAAGAGAAAAGTCCATTGCTTATCCTTTTCTAAGTGATATATTTTTTTGCATTGTTTAAAAAAACCAAGTTATCTTTTTAGAAAAATTTATTAATTTTTTATAAAAATATGAAATTTTAAAAAAAAGAGTAAAAGGTTAAATGAATTAATCGCTCGCCTACGCAAATTGGGCGGACTTGTGCGACACAGTAATTGTGTTTTTTTTAAAAATTATGCTAGTTAAAAATGCATAGCATCACAGATACAAGCCATAGGTATAAGGCAGTGAGAATATTATATTTAAACAATAATATTAACCAATCTATTTTTTATAACAATAACTTTTTTAACTTGTTGTTTTCCAATAACTTCTTTGATTTTTTGGTTTTTCAAGCATACTTGTGTGATTTCATCATGATTAAGGGTGGTGGAAACATTTAATTTTGTTATTATTTTGTTATTTATTTGCACAGCTATTTCCACTTCGTCTAAAACTATTTTGCTTGCATCATATTTTGGATAGGAACAATCAAAAATAGTTTTAACTTGCTCGTATCCAACCATGCGTGAAAAATATTCCTCCGCAATGTGAGGCATGATAGGTGCAATAATTAAGTTTAAAGTGTGAACGGACTCCTTAAATAGTTTGTTGTTTTTATTCAAATAAGAATCATACTTATAAAGGGCGTTCACAAGCTCCATGATTCGCGCAACTGCCGTGTTAAAAGAAAACACTTCAAAATTTTCGCTGACACTTTTAATAGTGCTATGAAGAACATAGTCTAATTGTTTTTCTTCACTTCCATATTGATTGCCATTACTATCTGTTGTTTCAATAGCTTTTTCATATAATCTGCATAGCCTTTCTGTGAATTTTTGCATAGCAGCTATGCCTGCACCGCTCCATGGTCCGCCTTCCAAATAGTTGAATCCAAACATTAAATAAAGGCGTAAAATGTCGGTGCCATAAATTTTAATAATTTCGTCGGCAGAAACAGTGTTACCCTTGCTTTTACTCATTTTTTGCCCGTCTTCGCCCAATATTAAACCTTGATGCACTAAACTTTTAAAAGGTTCGTCAAAATTTATATAGCCTTTATCATAAAGAAATTTTGTTATAAAGCGTGAATAAAGCAAATGCCCGTTGGCATGCTCAATTCCGCCGACATATTTGTCAACTGGCAGCATTTTATTTATTAGTTTTGTATCAAAAGGTCTTTTATCATTTTTAGCATCCGGATATCGCAAATAATACCACGACGAGCAAACAAAAGTGTCTAGTGTGTCTGGGTCGCGCTTTGCCGGAAGATTGCATTTCGGACAGGTGGTGTTGATATATTCATCGATAGAAGCGAGAGGTGAAGTGCCTTTTGGTGACCAATCCACATTGTATGGAAGAGTTACAGGCAAATCTTTTTCTTGTACAGGTACTACTCCGCACTTTTCACAATGGATAATTGGAATAGGGCAACCCCAATAACGCTGACGAGAAACCGACCAATCACGCAATCGATAGTTAGTTTTTTTATTTCCTGCGTTCATGTTTTCTAGCGTTTCTAGAATCTCTTTTATAGCCTCTTCGCTTTTCAGCCCGTTAAATTTATCGCTGTTTATAAGTGTGCCATATTCTTCAAACGGAAGTTCGCTTTTATCTTTGCTTTCTATAACCCGTTTAATTGGTAAATTATATTTTTTAGCGAAATCATAATCTCTAGAGTCGTGTGCTGCCACACCCATAACAGCACCAGTACCATAAGATGCAATAACATAATCGCCCACAAAAATAGGAACTTTATTTCCCGATAGCGGATTTAAAACATAACTGCCTGTGAACACGCCAGTTTTTTCGCCAGAGGTTCTATCAAGTTCTGTTTTGCGTTCCGCTCTTTTGATATATTCTTTAACGCTTTTTTCTTGTTCTAAAGTTATTAACTGCTCAACATTTTCGTATTCTGGAGAAACAACAATAAAGGTTACGCCATAAAGAGTGTCGGCGCGGGATGTGAATGTACGAATTTCGCGAGTGGAATTTTCTAGTTTAAAAGCAATTTCGCCACCTATCGATTTATCTATCCAATTTTTTTGTGAATGAATAGTGATTGCAGGCCAGTCAATTTTTTTATGATCTTCAAGCAGTCGTTCGGCATAGTCTGTTATTTTAAAATACCATTGTGTTAAATTTTTATGCTTAATTTCGCTATTACATCTTTCGCACTTTTCTGCTATAACTTGTTCATTGGATAGAACGGTATTGCAAGATGGACACCAGTTCACGGGTGCAGTTTTTTGATAAGCAAGCCCGTTTTTATATAACTCTAAAAAAAGCCACTGTGTCCATTTATAGTAACTTGGATCGTGTGAATTTAGTTGATAATCCCAATCAAACATTGCGTCCATACCATCAAGTTGTTTTTCCATTGTTGCAATATTCTTTTCTGTGCTGTCCTTAGGGTGGATTCCTGTTTTAATTGCGTAGTTTTCGGCAGGCAATCCAAAAGAATCAAATCCCATAGGTTGGAAAATCTCATATCCCTGCATCTTTTTAAATCTACCAAAACTATCACTAACGCCATAGTTCCACCAATGACCTAAGTGAAGGTTTGCACCACTTGGATAACTGAACATTTCTAACAGGTAATATTTCTTATTAATATTATCTTTATTAAACTTATGGCATTTGTTTTCTTTCCAATAGTTATGCCATTTCTTTTCTATCGCAATGAAATCCATAGAAATGCGTCCTTTTTATTTAAAGTATTGGCACAATATTATCACAACTATTTGTTTTTTGCAAATTAATTAGAAATTTTAATTAATGATATTAAAGCAATTTGCAGATAATAATTAAATAAAATTAATCCGAAATTCAAACGAAATAACAATCAAGATTTATTTGACTAAGATTAGCGAAAATTGTATAATAAAAGTGTTTATGAAAAATGGAAGAAAAGGTTATTAAATTAAAAGCAAAAATAAATAAACTCCGCGTTCCTTTTCTCTAATAGCTCTACTTATTTGAAGCAATTAAAGGAGTATGTATGAATAAGTTATCGAGAGTTTTAGTATTAACATTTATTTGTTTTATGCTAGGTATATCTTTTAGTGGATGCGGGAAAGTGTCATATACTGTTTCTTTTGTGTCTAAAGGCGGAAGCACAGTTGCAAGCCAAACAGTGGATGAAAATGGATATGTATCTGTTCCCACCCCTCCAACTAAAGATAAAGCAATTTTTGAAGGTTGGTTTTCCGATAGCAATACGCAGTTTCCTTGGGATTTTGAAACTATGCAGATTAAAGGAAACACAACTCTTTATGCTAAGTGGGAAGATATTTCGGTTTTAAATATCACTTTCGAAGACGATACAATAGAAAATTATGGATATGAATTGGAAAGTGTTAGTGGAATAAAAACCATTGAACATTCGCAAAATTTTTCCTTTAATTTGAAAGTTGATATTTCGCGATTAAATGACGAAAGCTTAATTGTTACCGCAAACGGCGAGCAGTTAGAAGAAGATAATGCAATAGTGCAAGGGCAATTAAAAATATATACTTTTGTTTTATCATCTGTAACCTATCATCAAGAAATTGAAGTAAGTGGTCTGACTAAAAAAACATTTAGAGCAATAGTGGAATCACCGATTGGATATAATATTGAGGACTTCGAAGGCTATAACAAAGATTCTATTAAACACGGAGATGAATATAAGTTCACAGTGGTCTTACAGGAAGGTTATAAAAAACAAAATTTTGAAGTATCGTCAAATAGTGAGCCACTTACAGCGAATCTTGACGGCGTGTTCACAATATCAAATGTTATAAATAATAATATCATAACCGTTATGGGCGTGGTTAAAAAAACTTATACAGTAACAATTAATGAAACAAGAAATCAGGAAAGTGATTTTACCATTGAAAAAGATTATAACCAAATATTACATGGGGAATCTTACCATTTCACTGTAACGATTAATGAAAAGTATGATAAAACGCAAGTGGAAGATTTTATTTCTGTTGTTATAAATAGTAATAATGTTACTCCAACTTTTATTAAATCGGGTAATGTTTACAATTTTAGTATTTCTGCAACGAGCGTTGCTGGAAATATTTTTATATCTTTAAATTCCACCACATGGCAAGAAAATATATATGTGGTAACACTGCCTTTAAACCCATCTGGTTACACCATAACTGCCTCTTCTCACACACCTATAGAAGCAGGGGGAAATGCGTTTGAAGTAAACCACCTTGCAACTTTTGTGGCAGAAATTACTTTACTTGAAGGTTATCAACATTGCAGAGATTTTAGAGTAAATTTTGCAGGAACATCTATGAGTAAAGATGTTATTTTAATTAACGGCGTTATAACAATTACGGGAATAAATAGCGACGGTGAATTATCACTCCAAAATTTAAGCCCTAACCAATTTACAGCAGAAGCAGCAGATGAAACAGGTTATGAAATTATTTCAATATCTTCTGCGAGCATTGAGGAAGATGGGCAGTACACATTTGAAGTAAGTTTGCAAGATTCTCATGAACTTATTGGCGAAGACAGTATGATTGAATATCAAACTTATTTACTTGATAATCCTTACACAGTAGGAGATGAAAGCTATACTTCAACTTTTGGAACAGTTAATTTAGTTTGTAATAGCGAGGGTGTAAACCGTTTTACAATATCCCATGTTACAGGAAATTTGAAAATTAAATTAACCAACATTAAAATCAAAGAATATAATATCACTCTTCCTGATAATGGAACTAATGTTGGCTTTACTCTTTCTTCTGAAATTTTACCAAACGAATATGGTAAGTATGTTATTCCGCATGGTCAAAGTTTTACCTTTACAGCCACTTTAAATAGCGAATACTCGCTGGCAATACATGATATAAAAATTGATATTGATGGGCAAGAATTTTATCCAAGTGATAAAGATGTTAATAATGCTATCGCAACTTTTAAAATCATTAATATAAAAAGAAACATGGTTGTTTCTGTTATTAACGCTTTGAAAAATGAATTTGAAGTTAGGTTTAACGCGTTTGTTACTAGAAATGGGAAATTAGTGCAAGGCCGTTTTATAAACCACACAGAAAGCGGATATATAGATGAGTTCACTTATAGTGTAATAGTTCAACGTAATACTAACGCGACTCCGCCACTGATAGACAATATTGAATTACCTGCTGGTTATAAGTTAAGCAGTTCTGCCTGGATAGGTAATTTTCAAAATGTGAATAGCGACCTTAATATTTCTGCGAACTTTATACCAGAAAACTATAAAATTAGTTATGTGTTAGCAAACGGAATTAATCACCCAGATAATATAAACACACCAGATGAAAGAAAAAATTTCACAATAGAAGACGTGGACAACGGGTTGATTTTAAAAGATGCAACGCGCGCACAGTATACTTTTGCAGGGTGGTTTAAAGATGCAGACAAAACGATTAAACTTATTGATAATAAAATTGAAAGTATTGGAAATATAACTCTTTATGCTAGTTGGGTGTTAGAAGTGGGCGCAGGAAAAACTTTTGAAAACCTGCAAGATGCAGTAAACAATTCTAACGCATTTGATACGATTTTAATTTATGACGGCATCTATAATAAGGGTGCAAATTTCAATCACTCGTTAAAATTAATAGCCGCACCAAATAACCTTGCAGTGGTATTTAATGTTGAGCAATCCAATTTATATCAATATGGAAGCATTCGATATGCGTTCGGTTATTCAAACACAAGTGTGAAAATAAATGTAACAATAGAAAATATAAGTATTATTGTGCCGATAACGGCCAATGTGCATGGTGTTTATTTATGTAATGCAAATTTATTTATGTGCGGTGTTGAAGTTAGTGGTGGACAATATGCTGTTAGAACAACCGGTAATTACGACAGTGTGATTATTGAACAGTGTACTTTTAACGGATTACTTGGAAATGGTGCATCTATTTGGGTTAACACTTTTGCGCAAAGCACTATATTTAAAGCCGAAAATAATGAATTTGTTTCAAGTACTAGCGGTTCAACTGCTATTAAGATATCATTTTTTGAAAATGCAAAATTTGATGCTATAATAAAAAATAATAATTTTATTAAAGGCCAAGGCTATGGAGAAAACACAACTGCTATTTTAGTTGAAGGAAATCAAAACCTTGAAATTGAGGGCAATAATTTTGAAAATACTGACGCTAATTTAGGTTGGGAAAAAGCTATAATCTTACAGTCGCCTTTAACTAAAACAGAGTTTTTAAACACACAAGTTGTAAGCGATTATATAGCAAATATTATTAATAACACATTTGAAGGTTATATACTTTATAAAGATATTGCCTATGCAGATATAGTGATTTCTTTAATAGAGGAAGAAAATCATTTGGCAAATATTTATGTGAACTGCTTAGATAATAATAACATGATTTATGATATTCTAAGAGATAATATAGCAGATGATATTTTCTTTATAAATGAAAATATTATTTTGTCCGCAAAGTATACAATGGCAACGAATAAAACAGTGGAGCTAACTAAATTTTTATATATTATTGATAATCTTACTATTAGTGAAGGGTGTGTGTTAACCGTTGAAGGCAATGTTTACTCGTATGGTAATATTGAAAATAATGGAACTATCCTGATTAATGGTGGAGCAATAGAAATTCTAGATAATGTTGTACTCCTTGGTACAACTCATGAGCAAAATTTAGGCATTAATATTAGCAAACTAGAATTAGCGCAAACAAGTGTAAACGAGTTTAATTTAACAGGCTTTGCAGTGAGCACGCCGACAAATGTTGTTATCCGCGATTATATCACGGTAGTAGGCGAATTATATATAGTTGCGTTTAGAGTGTATGAAGGTGTTGAATTTAGCGGACAGGTTTCAAGTTTAAATCTTTTAGGAACACTAAACTATTACAGCGAAAATGTTGTTGATAACTTTGGATATGTGAGTGTGTTTGTTGATGTTGAATATAATAATGGCGATATAATTTTGCAACAAATTGAAATGATTATTGCAAGCGAAATTATAACTATTTCTACTAACGACTTGCAAGCATATTCATATTTAAGCGATAGTGTTTTAAAAGAAACAACTATTTCTTATGATGCGGATATCAATTCTTTATATTTCCACCTTGAAAAGAACGAAGAAACACAATATAGTGCTAATTACAATGTTTATGGTATGGCGATTGAAGAAAATAATGACATAATTAATGGCTATTTTAACAGTGTACATTCCAATCATTTTGTTTCTTTTAAATATTATGTTGGTTTGCAGTATGCAGGTTGGACTATTCAAGAAAATTGGGCAGTGGATGTGTCGTATGAATATAGGAAATTAGGCGGAACATTAAACAATAAAAAGAACGGATTGGCGTTTCTTGGAGAAGATGAAAATTATTATAATACTGTGGATGAAAATGGATTTTTAAATTATATTATTGATGTGTGTGTGTTTAATGATTATAGGTCGCTTTTAGCGCATGAAAAAGTGAATTTACTTTCTTTTACTGCAACCTTTAATTTAGATGGCAATGATTATGAATTAGTTATGAACACCATGCGAACAGACACAAACAATATGATTTTAAAAATGCATAGTTTAGATGTTTATAGCCATTGGTTAGGAATTGAAGTTCGACCAACAAATACAGTTGTTGAAGGAATAAACACAATGAAACTATTTGCATCTGCTGGAAATAAACTAGAAGGTGCAATAATAGAAGTTAAAGAAAATGCACAAGTAAAAAACTTAGATGCATTTAAAACCGGCGAAGTTTACGATGGTTCAAATTGGTTCTTGCCTATTAGAATTTGGGCAGGACTAGAAAATATTGGAAAAAATGTAAACATAAACATTATTCAATTTGTGGGCAACGAAAACGCCAGATATCACTTATACAATAAAGTGTTAAATAATGGGTATATTGAATTTATCGTGGAACTAACCGAGTACGACAATGATTTGAGCAAATTTAATTTATCAAGTATTACTATGTCATACACAATTAATGAGGGAGTTGCTATTGATAAAAGTATTGAAATAACTAGTTTAATAAAATACCAAGATAGTCATATTTCTCCAATAATGAAAAACAATTTATATTTGGGTGTTAATGTAAGTAATTATTTAATAGAATATGATGAAAAAAATGAAAATTATTATAATGTAACAGGGCAAAATTTCACAGGTGTGACGACGGAAGAAAATCCGTTAGCATTTGAACATTATAATGCTGTTAAAGGAAATACTGTTGACGCTAGTGGGTACTTTATAGCGTTTAACGCCTTTGTGGGAGCAAAAAATTTCTATGAAGAAATCACAGTAAATGTTGTTTATAAAGATGCAGGCGGGTTAGTTATTGATAGTCTGACAGAAACAAGAACGCTGTTTGTTAATGCAATGGGATTTGCAGGTATATTACTTGATGGCATGGTGCAAGATGTGGAAGGAACCAAAACTGCGGGATATAGCACTGCAGAACTTGAATTTAAAATTGGCGAAAATGTAGTTAGTGCTTATGAGTTAAATATTTCTAGCGTAGTTTTTATTTAAATGCTGAACCATATAACTTTTAAAGTTTAAGAATATTATTAAAAAAATAGTGTTTTGTTAAAAAATATAACACTATTTTTTAAAACATAAAATTTCTTAACGGAAAAACGCTAGTTATGTGGTAAGATAAAAGTGAAGAATTTTGTTTATTAAAATAAAGATAATGTGAATTTTAAAAACATACATTAAAAAATTAAACAATGTTAGCAAAAGTAATTTAGTTTTATAATAAAAGTTTAAAGATATAGAAAGTGAAATTTTTTATAATAAATATAAATAGATAGAAAAGTTCAAAAAATATTTATAGAGAGTTTAAAAAGGAAAAGTATTTAATGAAAAAATTTTTAATAATTGATGGAAATAATATTGCGTTTAGAGCTTATTATGCATTACCTAATTTAAAAACACTATTGGGCGAGCCAACTAGCGTGCTTTATGGTTTCACGAATATTTTAGTTAAAATAATAAAGGAAGTGTGTCCCGATTATATTGCAATAGCTTTTGATAAAGGCAGGCAAACTTTTAGGCATAGAATGTATAGTGATTATAAGATAACACGCACTCCAACTCCCGACGATTTTATTGTTCAAATGCCAAAATTAAAAGAATTATTATCCGCGATGAAAATACCAATTTTGGAAGAAGAAGAAATTGAAGCAGATGATATTATTGGGATTTTATCACGCGCTTTCAACACAAAAAACATTCTTCTCTCCGCCGATAAAGATTTATTTCAATTAATAAATAATAATACTTATGTTATAACGCCCAAAAATGGTGTTAGCGAAACTGTTAAGGTGGATGCGGAAAAATTATACGAAATGTATGAACTAGAACCCAGGCAAATAATAGAATTAAAAGCACTCATGGGAGACAGTTCTGACAATATTCCCGGAGTCAAAGGTGTGGGAGAAAAAACTGCGCTTACGCTTCTTTCAAAATATAATTCCCTTGATAATCTGTATGCTAATATTGAAGAAATCACGGGTAAGTTACAAGAAAAATTATTAGCTGATAAAGAAAAAGCATATTTATCTAAAATGCTTGCAACTATAAATTTGAGTTATCAAAAAAAGTTTAATTTAGAAGATTTTAAACTGCAGTTTCCTTTTGGAAAAGAAGTGCAACAGTTTTTTTTAAAATATCAGTTTAATGCTCTCCTTAAACGAACAGATTTATTTAGCGAAGAAATTGAAATAACACACGAAAAAGAAACGCGAATAGAAGTTATAAACATTAAAGGCGAAAAAGAAATTAATGCGCTTGTGAAAAATTGCTTAATAAGAACCGAACTCCCTATATTTTTAAATAAAAATGCTATGCATGTATATATGAATAATAAAGAATATATCATAAGTTTTGATGCTGACTTATTTTCTGTAACAAATGATTTTGACAGTACCTTGCAAGCGTTTAAAAAAGTTTTTGAAAGTGAAGAAATTAAAAAAGTGGTTTTTGATGCAAAAAAGTTTAAGCACATTTTAAGTAAAAGTAACATTAATTTAAACTGCGTGCACTTTGATGTTTTACTTGCCAGATATTTAATTTTTTCAGGAACACGAAGTGAAGCGTCTTATGAAGATGTGTTAAAAGAAAATGTTCTAACTAAAAATTATTTTGCTTATTATTTATTACAATTAAAAAATAAATTTTCCGCTCTTTTAAAAAAGCACGAATTGGAAACCTTATATAACGAAATTGAATTGCCGTTGGTGGAAGTGCTTTTCAGTATGGAAAAAGCAGGATTTAGTATTGATAGGGAAGAATTAACTGCCTTAAAAGTTAAGTATGGACAGCAATTAGAGTATTTAACAAAAACCATTTATAATCTTGCTGGTATGGAATTTAATATTAATAGCCCTAAACAACTTTCTGAAGTGTTGTTTAAAAAATTAGGACTGCGTTCGTATAATAATAAAAAACTAAGCACTAATGTGAATGTTCTAAATGATATAATGTACCAGCATGAAATAGTGCCACTAATTTTGGAATACAGGCAAATAGGCAAACTTTATTCCACTTATATATGTGCGTTTGAACAACTGGTTGACAAACAAACGAGCAAAATTCACACAGTCTTTCATCAGGCATTAACTTCCACGGGCAGACTTAGCAGTAGTGAGCCTAATCTACAAAATATCCCTGTTAGAACGGAAGAAGGCCGAAATATTCGAAAACTTTTTATTTCTAGTTTTGAAAATGGCAAAATAATTAGTGCAGATTATAATCAAATAGAACTTAGGCTACTAGCAGACTTTTCCAACGATTTAAACCTGATAAGTGCGTATAACAATAACGAGGATATTCACACAAGAACAGCAAGTGAAATTTTTAATATTCCATTAAAGGAAGTTACTCCCGATTTAAGGAAGAGTGCAAAGGCGATAAACTTTGGAATTATTTACGGAATTAGTGATTATGGACTTAGTCAAAACATAGGAGGCACACGAAAAGATGCTTCCGAATTTATAAAAATGTATTTTGAAAAATATCCAAATGTGGATAAATATATGAAAAGCAATGTGGAGTTTTGCAAAGAACACGGCTATGTTAAAACCTATTTTGGTAGAATTAGAAACATTCCTGAAATTTCCAGTAGCAATAAAAATTTGCAAAATTTCGGAGAGCGTGCGGCTATGAACATGCCTCTTCAAGGAACGGCAAGTGATATCATTAAACTGGCGATGATTAGAGTTCACAATGCACTAGAAAAGCAAGGATTAAAAAGCAAACTAATTTTACAAGTGCATGACGAACTTATTGTGGATACGAAAGAAAATGAAATTGATGCTGTTAAAAATATTTTAAAACAAGAAATGGAAAAAGTGGTTAGATTAAAAGTGCAGTTAATAACATCTATTTCTGTTGGCGATTCATGGTTTGAGGCGTAAGAATAATGTGAAGTTAAAAAACTTAAACACGAAAATATTATTCCACACTGTAAGTTGCTATTTTCAATTCCAACAAAAAGTTTTGTTTAATTCAAAAAATATAATATAGTGTTATTAAAAAGAAAAATAAAAGGAGAAAAAAAATGAAATTTAAAAACTCAAAAACATACAAAAATATGAAAGAAGCTTTTGCTGGTGAATCACAAGCAAGAACTAAATATAGTTATTATGCTTCGAAAGCAAAAAAAGAAGGATATCAACAAATTGCTGCAATATTTGAAGAAACTGCGGCCAATGAACAAGAGCATGCGAAACTTTGGTTTAAAGCAATGCATGATAACGATGTTCCAACAACAATCGAAAACTTGCTAGATGCTGCCGTGGGCGAAAATAGCGAATGGACAGAAATGTATAAAAGAATGGCTAAAGAAGCAAGAGAAGAAGGTTATGAAAAGTTTGCACAACAATTTGAAGGTGTTGCGAATATTGAAAAAACACATGAAGAGAGATTTATTAATCTATTAGAAAATATTAAAAACGGTGCAGTGTTTCAAAAAGAAAAAAGTATAGAGTGGAAATGTAGAAACTGCGGACATATTCATGTTGGCAATTACGCTCCGGAACTTTGCCCAGTTTGTGATCATCCTCAAGCATTTTTTGAAGTTCGAGAAAAAAATTATTAAAATTAGTTTTAAAAAAACAGATAATAAAGTTTTTTGTTCTTTGTTAAATAATTTTATTATTATATTTTTTCAATAAATTGTATTCACTATTTTATATTGATGATATAATATTTGTTAATATTTTGTTTTTTTGCAACTACTATTTTAATATTATAAAAGTGTTTATTTTAAAGTTTACGTAAAAATAAAATCTTTTTTTGCTCTTTACACAATAAAAAATATATTTTATAACAATCTTGGTTATTCAAATCAATATAAAGAGTCATCTTAACATCATGGTTTACTCTTAAATAAAAAAAACTAAAATTAATTTTAGTTTTTTATGTTTTATACAGCATTTTAAATTTTCTTATTAGGTCTTTTAAATTTATTATATGCAGTAGTTTTAAAGATGCATTGAACAATAGGAATTAAAGTTAAGTAGCCGGCAAACATAATAATTGGCGAAAGGTTGTTTGCGTTAAAACCATGAGTAACTAGATAAAAAACTAAAAATGCTATGCCGAAACTAGCCAACATAATTAGTATAATGCCGTAAAACATTAAAAATGTTTTGTATAAAATTGCCATAAAAGAGTTTCGTTGAATGGATGGGATAAACATAATTAAACTTAAAATAACATCAATTATTGCTAAGCAAAAAATAAAATACATACTAAAAACAAACATTTCACCAAGTGTGGGGTAAGGAACTTGCGATAAAAAAGCTAGTTGAAATTGATTGTAATTTTTACCAAACAAAAGACCAAACGCAGTAAGGTTGGAAGATAAGTTAATGTAAAAGAATGAAAGAACAGTAAGCGAAGAAAGTATTAAAATAAATAAATTTATTGTGCTTGGAAACTTGCGCAGTGTTTTCATATCTTCCTCCTTTTTAAGGTTAATCGTTTGCGATAAGTTTAAAGAAAACTTTTTTATATCTTAAAGTTTAATTTTTAAAAAAATCAACTAAATTAAAGTTTTTTTGCGTAAAAATTGATGAGTTTTGTTAGTATACAACAACTTGTATAAAATTGCAAGCATTATTTTAGTAACTGTTTAAAAGTGCAAAAACAAGTCAATAAATATGTATGAAGCAAATTGATTATTTAACCGCAAACAATAATAATGACATAGTTTTAGAAATAGCTTTTCAATTATTAGCAACTAATTTATTGCCTGTGATTATTTGCGTCGGGGAAAAGCATTCCACTGATATGTTTTCAAAACTGGTAGCAGAATTATTAATCAAAAAATATGCAATAAGAGCGTATGTTTATGGAAGAAGCGAAAATCCTATAACTCATAATAACTTAGATAGCGCTGTTTCTTTCATTAGTAATAAACACAAAGGTAGCAAGGTTTTTGTGGTTTTTTCCAAAGTTGACAGCATGGAAAAAGGGTCAATTTTGTATTACGGCAAGGGGAAAGTGTTTATTAATTCTAGTGCTTTTGGCGACTACTCGCTTATGACATTTTTTAATCGTACTCCTCTTTTAATCGGTTGGGAAAAGCAAAAACAGTTTAAACTTGCTGGCTTTATTGCTCACTCGCTTTATCTTGGAATTTCATATGCAGATGCCATTAAAAATCATGTAACACAAAAAAATACGACTGCATAATATGAGGTGTAAGAGCGAATCACTTAATTTTGAAAAAAATCTGGTAAGTTTGAATATTGCTCTTTCCCTTTATCTCAACCTTTAAGGGTTGTTAATATATTTGGGTTGCTTTATCAAAAGGCAATCCATTTTTTTATAGAACGACCAATCCATTTCGCGTGGGAGAAGGAAGAATATTTCGACAGTGCTTTTTATTATTTGACCGTGAGATAATATGTTAGCCCATAACCTTGATAAACAAAAATATTTGCTTTTTAAAAAATTAGATAAAAAACCAAGATGATATTTTATTTTTATAAAGATTTGCAATACACAAAATATAATACTCTTAAACGCAAATATTTTTTATATACCTATAACTATTATGCAAAAGTAATCCTGCATATTTTTATTTCGCCTTGCTGTAAATATTATTATTTTAAATTGTTTTGAAATATATATGAAAAACATTATAATAAGGGTAATTAAATAATTTTTTTGCTATCGAAGCAAGCGTACTTGGGAAAAAGAAAGAATGGAAAAATTTAAAATTAAGACCAAACTTAATATAGGGCTTTATGTATTTTTTTGTTTTTTTATTCTTTTTTTCGGGCAATATAGTGTTTATGCAGAAGAAGTTAATCCGTCTATTATTATGCTTACCGCTAGTAATGTGGCGCTTAAACAATTAAATTCGGGCGAATATTTTGCAAGTGAAAATGTTACAGTGGATTTTAATTCTGTAAACAATGTTGAATATAAAATAACTCAAAACGGTAATGAAGCTTGCTGGACAAATTTTAACGAAGCTTTTATTCTGCCAGCCGATTATGGAATGATAAATTATTACATAGTTACATATACAGAAGTTATCGAGGGAATAGTGGGCGAAGAAAACTATGTTGAAGTTATTATAGACCAAGAAAAACCAATGTTGCTGATAATTTCCGCACCCCCAAAAAACATTGATGACGTTTATACCGGTCAATTTTTAGATTTTATAGTTAGACAAACTGATAGTGGTGTAGGCTTTGAAACAGATGAAATAAGGTTGCCAGTTTTGTGGCGAACATTTGATAATATGGGTATGGTTATAGATGATTGGACACCAACGATTCAACATGGGAATGATTATAAAGTCACTTTTGATAACCCTGAAATTACCAGAGTGGAATTTAGTTCAATCGATATATGCGGAAATAGTACTAAGATTATGGTGGCTGTTTCTATACCCAAAGGAAAACCTGTTATCGAAAGTGTACGAGTTGAACCAGCCACTTGGGTGAACGGACTGATTCAAGACACTAAAAACGTTATATTCACAGTTGGAATGAGTGAAGTTGCTGTAAATGACTTTTTAATCGTTGATAAAAACTATTTGGTTATTCGTGATTGGGCAGAAGTGTTAAACTTTGCAGGCGGAGAATACTTTTACAGTTTACCCGAAGGCGAATATACTGTATGGCTAAGAAACGCAGACGGTTTGATTAGTGATGGCGTTGATTTTAAAGTGGAGCATTTTGACTATACCATGCCTGAAATGGATGTCATAAAGGTTGAATATAATAGAAATAATATAGTTCAAGCCGGCAGGTTGTATTTCGAATTAAACTTGATTAAAGGTGAAGACGGCGCACCTCTTAAAAAAGTTGTATATAAAAAAGTGGATTGTGAAGATAAGCATGAGATTCTGCTAGCACCTATTAATCTGGCAGATGGTGGCACTTTATATCTTTATAATAATATTGATAGTGGTGTTTGGGTGATTGAACTTTATGCTGAAAGCGGACTGGTTTCAAACCGTGTAATTCGTGAAATGAAAGACTTTAACGAAATTGAAAACAAGTGGAAAGATTTAATAAATAATATTAATTTTTTTAATATTACATTTAATAGTGTTGATGCAATAATTATGGCAGAAGAATTTGTGGATGATTGGGTAAATTTTGCTGGTAACGCAAGTGCAATAAATAATATTGAGTTAGACAATTATGGTGCTGGTGGCAATCAACTGTTAAATTGTGCAAGAGAAATATATAAAAAAAAAGTGGAATTTTTACAAGATATTGAACAAGAGATAAATGAAATAAAAAAGCAACCATTAACAACAAGCAGTCTTCAAAAACTAACGACCACTTTAAATAATGCATACACACTACTAAATTGTGAACAAATTTTGAGTGAAAAAAACGAACTTGTGGATAATCTTCAACAAGTAAAAGATGCTTTATTTATTAAGTTAAATAATATTAAAATAGATATTATTAGCGAAGTTAACGGCGTGCCACTAGGGGTGGATGTTCTATTTAATACAGATGGTGCTATCGGGATTCCCGCAAGCATTGTTTTTGACGAAGGCGAAGAAGTAAACTTAATTAATTATATTCCTTTTAAACTCCAAAAGATTTTTCTTTATTGGATAGACGATAGTGGCGAACGACCAGAAGGGGACAGTGTTATTTTAGAAGTGGGCGAGGGACCACGAACAATGCGTTTTGTTGCTGTGTGGCAAGATATAAATATTGTTGCAAGAGAGCGTGTTGGTCAAACTCTGGAAAATTTGCAAGAACAATTACCTAATGGCATTAGTTGGGTAGATAAAACAATAATTGTTGAAAAGGCTGGCGTTTATGAAGTGGATGTTAGTTTTACCGTTAATAATCAAATGCTGATTCGTAAAGTGGCGTTTATGGTAATACCTAAAATAGAAGAGGAATTTTTGACAACACAGCGATTAAAAACGATTGAGTTACCAACCGGTTGGGAATGGGAAAATGAAACTATGTTTTTAAATGAAGGAAAAAATGAATATACAGTTGTTTACACTATTAATAAAACTTTGCCTGACGGACAAGTTCAATCATTAGCAATAAAATATGTTTTAGAAATTGAAGGGGAAAAACCTAAACAAGAAAATGAAAGTAAGTTTATATTTATTATAATAAGTGCGCTAGTAATAACAGTTGCATGCGGAGTTGCACTTTTTATCATTAAGAAAAAGCGCCACCAAAAAAAATCGAGTTAAGATAAAAAACTAAAACCAATATTGAAGTTAACAATTAAAATTCGCACGGTGTGAATAAAAACATTAGAAACTTATTTCCGTATGTTTTAAAGACTACTTTTAAGTTTCAACAATCATCGTTTTATAAAATAACCGATATAAATTAATAATTATCTTAATTTTAAATATCACTATAAGTTAATATTAATTTTAAAAAAACTCGAACACAAATTCGAGTTTTTTATTTGGTGGAGGTAAACGGATTCGAACCGTTGACCCCCTGCTTGCAAGGCAGGTGCTCTAGCCAGCTGAGCTATACCCCCAAAAATTTTGGTAGGACTGAGTGGACTCGAACCACCGACCCCCACCTTATCAGGGTGGTGCTCT
>CALNBM010000046.1 GCA_937874195.1 uncultured Clostridia bacterium
AAGAAATAGGTATTAAAAGAATATTTAAAGACACAACCACTTACAAAACTTGTGAATGGGCTATGAACTCAATAATTGCTTACGATTTAGTTTGGCACTACCAAGAACCAATTAATTGTGATTTAAGTAAAGACCAAATAGTTGATTATTTATATCTTAAAGGTGTTTCACTTGACTACAATAAGCCCGCCACAAAAGAAAAACTTAAACGCAAAAACATTGAAGAATTAAAACATTGTTATGTGTCTATTATTAGAAATCATAATCTTGTTAATATTTGTAATGTTAAAGGTAGTGATTTAGAAATTGTTGATAAAGAGCGTTATGAATATGTGCTTACTTACTCGTTTCCTTGCCAAGATTTATCTCTTGCTGGTAAAGGCAAAGGAATGGCAACAACCGAAACACGCTCAGGACTTGTATGGGAAATAATAAGAATACTTAAAGAGTTGAAAGAGAGAGAGAGTTTGCCACAAATATTATTAATGGAAAATGTGCCACAAGTTCATGGAACAAAGCAAAAAGATGAGTGGTGGTATCTTAACGAATGTTTAGTTAATTTAGGTTATAGCAATTTTGCTCGTGATATGAACGCTAAAAATTATGGCATACCACAAAATCGAGATAGAACATTTATGCTTTCAATTTTAGGGAATTATGATTATGCGTTCCCAGAAGAAAAACCATTGCAAAACACTCTTAAAAATATGTTAGAAAGTAATGTAAGTGAAAAGTATTATTTAAGCAAAAAAATGATTAATTATATGGAAGGCAACACAAAAGGTGTTGGAAATTATAATCGAAAGGAAATATTTAATAGAAACTTTAAAGCTGATAAAGAAGTAGCAACTTGTATAACGACTATGAATGGACAAAGACCTTGCGATAACTTCTTAAAGATTGAATTATGCGACAAGTTGATAGAAGAAAATAGAGTAAAAGAAAATGATATTATTCGCCACTCATACTCAAAAAATAGACTTGTAAATCTAGAACGAGTTGAGAACAAAAATAATAATCTATGTTCTACTCTTGATACAAGATGCGATTGTTTAGGTGTGGTCGTTCTTGAAAAGACTAAAAAAGGTTATAGCATAGCA
>CALNBM010000047.1 GCA_937874195.1 uncultured Clostridia bacterium
TTAACATTGTCGGCGGGTAGGTCAAATAGATATGAGTCGCTTTTCTTTAACCCATCTAATTGCTCCTTTAAGCCTTTAATGTCTTCATCCTCGAATACAATTTTACTTGAGTCTAACAAAGCCCTAAGTGCTTTGGGGTTTTTTGCTTTTTCTTTTGCCAAATAATCATCTAGGCGATAGTTGTTAAACTTATCTTGCCAAGTTTTAATTTCGTTGGCATGTGTTTCCTCCAAAGTCTTAATTTTGGCAGACCAATCACTTGTATCTTTGGTTTTTTCGGCTCTTTCGGCTAATTTTTGTTTAAAATCTTTCAGTTGCTCGTTCTTTTTAGCAAAATCGGACTTTGCAACAAATCCTTGACCAATAAATGCCTTAATGCTTGTTTCCAATTCTGGAGAGTAAGCATCGCCTAAAATTGCTTTTAGGTCTTGTTTGGTTGTTTGTTGTTTGTTGTCATTTTCCATACAACTAATCTCCTTTTTATTCCGGTGGTCCCGGTATATTCTTGGTGTTTATCCCAACCAAGTGTGGGTAATTCCCAGTTTAGTGCCATGTGGTAGGGCAACAAAAAAGGTAAGCGTTTTGGCACTTACCTTGAATTGTTAAAGTTGTTTTTCGTTTATTTGTATGTCTTTAATGCTTACGGACTTGGTAAATTCTAAACCATCTTGTAAACGCACTTTTAACTCGCCATCGTTCACAATGTAAACCTCTACCACATCAAACACTTGACCTTTATATTTAATTTCTTTGTTTGTAGTTGTAAACATTTCATATAGGTCGGTTTGTATTTTTCTAAAAGACCTTGTATTGTCACTTACTTGTTGTTGCAGCTTTGTTTTACTTTTTTTAATTTCAATAACAGTTGCAACAATAGCAACGGCAAGTGTTAGAAAAAATAACGAGTTAACTATAATTAAAATAATTGCTAGTGTATTCATAGCCCCTCCTTTTAAAAATTTTATTTAACAATGAAAAAAGCAAAGTCATTTAACTTTGCTTTTTGTGATACAATGTCTAACCGGCAACCCTTTGCATGCTTTTTTAATTTCAACTAACATCTTGTGTTAATCTAATCCGGCTTTAATTAAAATGGTAATGGCGGTGGGCGCGGCGTTCCCCCACATCTCTTTTAGCCACTAGGGC
>CALNBM010000048.1 GCA_937874195.1 uncultured Clostridia bacterium
TATAGGTGCAAGTAGTGCTATTTTTGCACCCATAAAAAATGTAGGCATAATAATTATTGATGAAGAACATGATAACTCATATTTATCTGATAGCAATCCCAGATATTCTGCGATAGAAGTTGCGCAAATGCGGAGCAAAGCAAACAACTGTCCTCTTCTGCTTGGAAGTGCAACGCCTAATTTTGAAAGTTATCATAAAACTCAAACAGGTGAATATAAGTTGCTGGAACTTCCACAGCGAGTGAATAAGAAAGAAATGCCTGAAATAGAAATTGTGGATATGAAAGAGCAATTTCAACTTGGTCACACACCTTTTTCTTTGCCATTAATAGAAAAGTTGCATGAAGTGGTGGATAATAAAAAGCAAGCAATACTTTTTATAAATAGGCGGGGGTTCTCCACATTTTTAATGTGTTTAAAATGCGGACATATTCCAAAATGCGATGCGTGTGATTTTTCGTTAGTATACCATAAGGAATATGATGAATTAAAGTGTCATTATTGTGGAAAGCGGTATAAAACAATAAATACCTGTGAAGTTTGTGGATATAAAGAGTTTAAAAGCGGAAACGCAGGCACACAACAAATTTGCGAAAGTTTACGGCAAAAGTTTCCTAATGTTCCGATTTTTAGATTTGATAATGATTCCACATCAAATAAAGATGCTCATGCAAAAATACTAAGTCAGTTTGGAAAGGCTAAGCCGTCTATTTTAGTGGGCACACAAATGGTTGCAAAAGGTCATGATTTTCCAGAAGTTAGCCTTGTTGGAATAATGGACGCAGATTTAAGTTTGTTTTTTAATGATTTTCGTGCTAGTGAAAAAACCTTTCAATTAATCACACAAGTTTCCGGCAGAGCAGGTAGAAGCGAAGTGGAAGGGCATGTGATTTTGCAAACATATTTTCCTAAGCATTATGTTTACATGTTAGCTTCAAAATATGATTATAAAAGGTTTTATGATAAAGAAATTAATCTTAGGCAAACAACACTATTTCCGCCTTTTTCAAAAATTTTAAGACTTCTTATAGCAAGTGTTGACGATGCAAAAGCAAAAGAAGTTACTCATCAATGCTTTTTAAAATTAAAAGATTTAAGAGTTAATAATTTAAAAGATTTTTATTTTTTAGAAGCAATGAAATCACCAATAACTAAAATAAAAAATAAATTTAGATACCAAATTGTAATCAAGTTTAGTAAAGAAAAAGAAAAAGCAATAACAGATAAAATTTTTAATATTATAAGTGAACTTCCTAAAAAAAATGTTCAAATATTTATTGAAACTAACCCGCAAAACATGTCTTAAAGAATTATCAAATTCTCACGATTTGTGATATAATTATAATAATGCGTTAAATATTTGTAATCTTTAAATATATAATTAGATAAGTTTAATTTTTTTTAAATATTATGCATTATGAAAGGAAAAATAATGGCAACAAGAAATATTGTATTAGACAGTGATCCACTGCTTAGAACTAAAAGCAAGCCCGTTAAGGAATTTGACGAAAAGTTGTGGCAACTTTTAGATGATATGTATGAAACGATGAAACAAAACTATGGCGCAGGTATTGCTGCTCCACAAGTGGGCATTTTAAAACGAGTGTTTATTGTGGATGTAAATAATTTAAAATTCGAATTTATTAATCCTGAAATAACTAACATGGAAGGAAAATGTTCTGATGTTGAAGGATGCCTGAGCGTGAAAGGCATACAAGGATATGTAAATCGTCCCACCAAGATAACCATCAAAGGATATGATAGATTTGAAAATGAATATTCTCTCACAGCAACTAATTGGTTAGCGCGTGCAATCTGCCATGAATATGATCATTTAAACGGTATTGTGTTCACTGATATAATGACAGAGCAATATATCCAAAAACCCAAAGAATATAAAACAAAAAAAAATAAAATCAAAATATAACTACTATGCAAAAGTGTAATTGCTGGCTATATTGGACAACTTTAATGCTTTTACTAATGACAGTATTATTTGTTTGTGAATGCTCGGAAAAGTGTACAAAATCTGCTAGTTTATTAGGTTAGGCTAATTTCATGCAAAATAATTTGACAAAAACTTTTAACGAGCAAACGAAAATGCTCTGCTTTTGCAAAAATCAATTTATTATACATATATGAAGTGGAGAGAGTTTACGAGAATTTATTAACCAATGTAAGTTATTTTTTTAAGTTAGACACAAAGTTTACTATAATAAAACATAAAGGAATCTATGAAAATTATTTTTCTTGGTACGCCTGAGTTTGCAGTTCCAGCTTTATTAAAATTAATAGAAAGCAATCACACTGTTGTTGGGGTTGTAACAAAACCTGATAAGCCTGTTGGCAGAAGCAACAAACCAGTTTTTTCGCCTGTTAAAAAGCTTGCGATAAAGCATAATATTCCAGTATTCCAGTTTAAAATATTAAATAGCGGGGTAGTTGAATCTTTAAAAATCCTTAATGCCGATATTATGATAACTTGCGCTTTTGGACAAATTTTACCAGTGGAAATTTTAAACTTAACTTCTTATGGAGTGTTTAATATTCACGGCAGTATTTTACCAAAATATAGGGGAGCATCACCAATTCAATGGGCAATAATAAATGGTGAAGAAAAAACTGGTATCACAATTTTAAAAAGTGATACTGGGATTGATACTGGAAAAATATTACTAACTAAAACTATTACAATTAAAAAATATGAAACCTATGGAGAACTTGCAATAAGATTAGCGGACTTATCTGCCGAGGCAATTATCGAAGGATTGAAACTCATCGAAAGCAACACAAAATTAACCGAACAAAATCATGAACTCGCAACTGTTTGCAAAATATTTACCAAAGACGCAGGGAAGCTAGATTTTAATAAAAACGCCGAAGAGGTGGTTAACACTATTCATGGATTAAACCCATCTCCGCTTGCGTATTTTGAATATGACAACTCAAGATTTAAGGTTTATAGGGCTAAACACTCAAACATTGAACTATTAGAACGAAACAATTTAACAGATATAAACTCATTTCAAAATGGTGAAATAGTTGTTGCAAAACCAAAGCAGGGACTAATAATAAAATGCAACGATGGTTTTGTTTCAATATTAGAGATTCAAGCAGAAAGTGGAAAAGCGATGGATATTAAAAACTTTCTTAATGGCAAACAATTTAAGGAAAATGTGATTTTATGAATAAAGAACTATATACCAGTTACAATATTTTAAAAAAAGTGTATCTTGAAGGTGCTTTTGCTGGTGCGGAATTAAATAAACTAAGCAAAGTTTTTAAAGACGAAATGAATACCGCACTTGTTACCAATATTGTTTACGGAGTTATAGAAAAAGATATATATTTAGATTATGTAATCTCTCAGTTTGTTAAGGGGAAAACAGACGAAACAATTAAATTAATTCTAAAAATTGGTGCGTTTGTTAAAGAAAACATAGCAAGTATTCCAAATTTTGCTTGCGTTAATGAACTGGTGGAAATAACAAAAAAGTATGCAAATAAATATGCTAGTGGATTTGTAAACGCAACACTAAAAAATATCTATCAATCGCAAGTTACTCTACCGAGTGATAATGATTTGTTACAGTATTTAAGCGTGAGATATAGTTATCCAAAGTGGATAATAGAAAAATTGCTAATCACTTTTGGAAAAGAGTTTGCGGAAGGATATTTAAACGAGCAATTAACCGAGTTAACTCATATTAGAGTGGTTAAAGAATTAGACTTTTTTATTGCAGAATTAGAAAAGTGCAATATCACACTTTATAAATCAAGTTATCTTCCTAACACTTTTTATGTGGATTATGAAAGACTAGTAAGTGAAAAACACTTAGAAAAGCATTTTGTTGTGCAAGGGCTTCCTAGTATACTTGCGGGTTTAAGTGTAGATATTCAACCTAAAAACAGGGTGTTGGATTTGTGTTCTGCACCTGGTGGAAAAGCGGTGTTATTAGCGCAAACAGAAAGCACTGCGACTGTGACTGCTAATGATATTTATCCGCATAAAATTCAACTAATTAAAAAATATGCAGATAAATATGGCATTAAAAACATTAAAACAAGCATTCATGATGCAACAACTTTTAATAAAAAATGGCAAGATTATTTTGACGCTGTGCTTTGCGATGTGCCGTGTAGCAACACAGGAATTGCCAGTAAAAAGCCAGATATTTTATTAAATAAAACTTTAGAGCATTTGCAAGAATTAGTAAGTTTGCAAACAAGGATATTAGAAAATGCAGCAAATTATGTAAAAGCGGGTGGAACACTGGTTTATAGCACTTGCTCAATTTTAAAAGAAGAAAATACTAATGTTGTGGAAAACTTTTTAAGAAACAATCGTAATTTCACACTTCAACCAGTTAATACACAAGGAATTGAAGTTATAAAAACGCATGAAATGTGTGAGTTTTATCCAAATATAAGCAAAACAGAAGGTTTCTTTATAGCTAAGATGACAAAAAAAGTTGAATGATACAAATGATAAAAAAATAATATAAATCTTTAAAAATCATAAAAATATTTCACTTTATAAAATAAATATCAAGGAGAAAAATAAATGATAACCAAACTATTAGATTATAACAAAACTGAATTAATTGAAATAGTGGCTGCTTATAAGCAAGAGAAGTTTCGAGCAGAACAACTTTTCACTGCTCTTCATAATGGCAAAGATTATGACGATAAAATGAACTTGCCAAAAAGCTTTTTAAATACTTTAAAAGAAAACGAAATAATTCTTCAACCTGCTAAAATTATAAAAGAAAAGAAAAGCAAATCCGACAAATCAACAAAGTTTTTATTCGAACTTTTTGATGGGAATTTGGTGGAAGGAATGCTGATGCAATATAAGTTTGGAAGCACTATATGTATTTCCACGCAAGTTGGATGCAAGATGAATTGCTTGTTTTGTGCAAGTGGGTTAAATGGTTTTGTTAGAAGTCTATCGGTAGGAGAAATGCTTGGTCAAGTTATTGCTGTTAATAAGTCACTTGGCGGAACTGTTAAAAAGAGAGAAATAACAAATGTTGTTTTAATGGGTGGCGGTGAGCCGTTAGATAACTATGCAAATGTGTTGAAGTTTTTGCAAATTATAACAAGCGATGATAGTTTTAATTTTAGTGTACGAAATATATCCGTGTCTACTTGCGGTATACCTCATAAAATTGAAACACTTGCCGATAGCGGTTTTCCGGTTACTTTAAGTGTTTCTCTGCACGCACCAACAGATGCTATTCGAAAAAAGATTATGCCTATTGCTAAAAGTTATCCAATCAATGCAATTTTAGAAAGTGCCAAATATTATAATTTAGTAACAAATCGTAGAGTGGTTTTTGAATATACGCTAATTGAAGGCGTGAATAATAGGCCAGCAGATGCAAAGGCACTAGCAGAACTCTTAAAAGATTTTCCATGTCATGTGAATTTAATAAGATTAAACGAAGTTACTGGTAGAGATTTTAAAGCACCAACTGTTGATAGTTGTAAAAAATTTTTAGAGGCTCTCCAACGAATGCAAATAAGTGCAACTTTAAGGCGAACCTTGGGTGATGATGTTGAAGGTGCTTGTGGACAGTTAAAAAATAGAGTTAAAGAAAGTGCGAAAAAGGAATAAATGATTAAAGCACAAGTTTTAAAAATTTTAAAAGGAAATATAACTGCTTACGATGGAAAGGAGTTATATATTTGCGACTCTCCGGGCAAATATAAAAATAAAGAAAGTGATAATAAACTTAAAGTGGGAGATTTTGTTCAATTAAAAAATAATGAGTTTGCAAAAGACAGATATATTATAGAAAAAATATTTAAACGGAAAAACTCACTTATTCGTCCGTCTATTTCAAATTTAGAACAATTAGTTATTGTTATTTCGCCCCTGCCTAAACCAGACTTAAATTTAGTTGATGCGTTAATAATATATTGCATGCAAAATAGTATTAAACCACTACTGGTTATCAATAAAAGCGATATAGCAAAGAACGATTTTATTAATGAAATATTGTTTCAATATGATAAAGTGGTGGAAGACATTTTAGTTATTAGTGCTTTGATGGATAAAAATATAGATAAACTTAAAATTAAATTATCAGGCGTATTATCTGCTTTTGCGGGTCAAAGTGCTGTTGGAAAGTCTTCAATAATAAATGCATTATCAAATGAACTTAATCTAGAAGTTCAGCAATTAAGCAAGAAAATAAATCGTGGAAAACACACAACAAGAACCACAGAGATATATATTTTAGACGATATGAAAATTGCCGACACACCCGGATTTAGTATGCTGGATTTATGTGTGGAACAGTATGATATAAAGAATTATTATACAGACTTTATTGAGTATGCAAAAAACTGCAAATATAGAGGTTGTAATCATGTAAATATGAAAAGCAAAGATTGTGGTGTGGTGGAAGCAGTTGAAAGCGGAGTTTTAAGTGAAGATAGATACAATCGCTATTTACGATTTTTTAAAAAAGGAGAAAAGATATGGTGATAGTTTGCCCAAGCACTAATCCGTGCCCAGAAGATAAGTTGGTGGAATATGCTAAAAAACTCCAAAATCTAGGAGTGGAGTTTTTACATTGTGATGTTATGGACGGCAAGTTTGTTGACAACACTTGTTTGCCAGCCAACTTGATAAGGCAAGTAAGTTTAAACTCTCTTATCAACTTGGATATCCATTTGATGGTGGAAAACCCGCTCGAAAAACTTAAAGAATATATCGATATTAACGCAAATTATATAACTCTTCATTATGAAGCTTTTAAAAATCCGACTGATATTTCTCGTGCAATAGATATGATTCACACTAGAAGCATACTTGCGGGGATAAGCATTAAACCTAACACACCTGTTGAAGCGATTTTTAAATTACTTCCTCTTATTGATTTAGTGCTAATTATGAGCGTTGAACCGGGTAGGAGTGGGCAAGAATTTATTCCTGAAAGTTTAGATAAAATTCGCACACTTAAAGAAATCGCTAAAAAAAATAAATTTAACATTAAAATCGAAGTAGATGGCGGAATAAACTTAAATAATATGAAATCTGTTATAGATGCAGGTGCAAATATGTTAGTTATGGGTTCTGCTTTTTATAATGCGAAAGATAAAAAAAAGATGTTAAAAGCAATTAATCTTATAAAAGGTATAAATTAATTGGCGTGTACATTTAAAGTTTAAGTTTTTGTATGCAATTTGGAATGTTAATTTATTTTATTTTTTGTATCACTAAAATGAGAAAAATTATTTTTCACATAAATTTATGCGAAGTTATTAAATATTCTCGAAAAAGGCTTTAAAAATAATTAACACCTTTTTTTTGACGAATTCATATATATAATCAAGGTAAAAGCGTGGAGAAAGTGTATGAAAATAATTTGCGTAAAATGTCCAAGATTTATAAAACCTTTAGTAAAGATAATTTTTTGGTCCAAACTTAAAAAATAATAATACATATTTAAATACTTTTAAAGCTAAAATTTTTTAGCTTTTTTTGTTATGGTTGGCGTTTTTTTTATTAATCTATAATATTATGGATAAAATTATAAATACCATAAAGTTTAATATATGTAATTTTTTCTATCAGATATAAAATATAAAAAACGATATTATATCTTCAAAAATTATCATGATAAGAACATGTAAAAATTGTTATTTTATTTGTGTTTAAAAAAATAAAATGAACTTAAACTAAAAAGAATAATAAAGAAATTAATAAAAAAATCGTTATTTCATTTGTGTTAAAAAAGAATAAACCCAATAAGAACAATAAAAGATTAATAATAAACCTTAATATTCACTTGTGTAAAAAAAATGAACTAAGAACAAGAACAATAAAAAAATTAATTTAAAAAATGAACAAGAACAATAAAAAATCGATATATTAATTTGTGTTAAAAAAAATAAAAAAAGAATAAAACCAATAATAACACGAAAAAATAAAGATTAAAAACTTAACTTATAACAATTTATATATTACTTTTTTAAAAAAAATCTGAGATTATTTTGTCTCAGATTTTTTTATTGTTTTTAAACATTTTGTGCAGATGTTTGCTTTTGTTAATTTGCCATTTATATCAACAGGCTTTTTTTGTAGGTTAGCACCCCAAGTGCGTTTCGTGGAAATATTAGAGTGGCTAATTTGATTACCCGCCGTTCTAGACTTACCGCATATATAACATTCCTTTGCCATAACTCACTCCTTATAAATTTATCTTGCGTGAAAATTATATCAAATAAATTAATAGATTGCAAGAAGTTTTAAGATTCTTTTAAAATTATAGTCAATTTTTTGCTAACTTATTGAAAACTCTTGCAAAAAGAAAGTAGATTAAGTATACTATATGAGTAAAATAATATAGTATATTATCTTTTATAATGTTAAAAAAGGAGCAAGAATGGCAGTAAACACTAAAAATGCTTACGGGAAAATAACTATTAGCGATACAGCTATTGCATGTGCCACTGTGCATATTACTAGAGATTGCTATGGCGTTATTGATTTAACAACTAACAAGTTTATTTCTAAACCTTGCTTGGCTAAAAACAACCGATGCAGAGGCGTTAAGATAGTAACATTAGAAAATAGAATATTTATTGAATTATTTGTGGTATTAAAATACGGTGTTTCAATTAAGAGTGTTACTGAGAATTTAAAAAATGCAGTTAAATATGGCATTGAAAAATTCACTGGCATGATTGTTGATTCAGTTAATATTAACATTGTTGGTGTTAGGGTTTAAACCTTATCATCATTTTTCCACCTGATAAAAGGAGTTTTTGCAAATGCTAAAAGCAATTAATAACACATTGTTTCGCAAAATGATAAATGCTAGTGCTAAAATATTAGAAGAAAATAAAAAATTAATTGACTCGTTGAACGTTTTTCCAGTGCCCGATGGCGACACCGGAACTAATATGAGTTTAACCTTTAACAGTGCAGTGCGAGAGATGAATGGCTGTTTAGAAAATAACTTTTCAAATATCGCTGACAGCTTGGCTAAAGGTGCATTAAGGGGAGCAAGAGGAAACTCTGGTGTTATTTTATCTCAAATATTAAAAGGTATATGCAATATTCTTGCATCATGTGAGAGTGATATAACCACTAAGGTTTTTGCAAAAGCTTTGCAAGAAGGTTCCAATATTGCATACAAAGCAGTAACTAAGCCCAAAGAAGGCACGATGCTGACTGTAATTAGAATTATGGCAGAGTCCGCTAATAAAAATAAGAAATTTCAAAACTTTGAAGAATTTTTCAAAGCGGTTATTAATGACGGTGAAGCAATTCTTCAACAAACACCAGAAATGTTGCCTGTGTTAAAAAAAGCCGGTGTTGTAGATGCAGGTGGCCGTGGGCTTGTTGTTATTTTTACCGGTATGCAAAGAATAATTGAAGGTGATGAAAACCTTGATTTAAGCATTGAAGAAATGATTAATACTTACCAAGCAGACTCGCTAAGTAATGATTTTTTGGTGAATCTTGATAATCTTGCGGACATTGAGTTTGCTTATTGCACGGAATTTATAGTATCTAACATGAAAAAGAAAACCACAACAAGCGATATTGATAAACTGCGAGAAAACTTGATGAACATTGGCGATTCTGTGATTTGTATAGGAGATTTACAGTTAGTTAAAGTGCATGTTCACACTAACCAACCAAACTTAGCGCTTGGTTATGCGCTCGAACTCGGCGAAATAATTAGCATAAAAATTGAGAATATGTTAGAGCAAAACCGAGAACTTAAACGCGAAAACACAGCCAAAGAGCAGAATTTAAAAGAATTTGGCATGGTTTCAGTTGCACCGGGTGATGGAATTGCAAATGTGTTTAGAGATATTTTGGTGGACGATATTATCGAAGGTGGACAAACCATGAATCCTAGCGCTGAAGATATTGCTAAAGCAGTGGATAAAGTGCCAGCAAAAGCTGTTTTTGTAATGCCAAACAATAAAAATATAATTCTTGCAGCAGAACAAGCTAAAAACTTGACCAAAAAATATATTTATGTTGTTCCAACTGTGTCGGTAGCAGAAGGTTTAGCAGCCGCTCTTGGATTCAATCCAGAAGGCACGCTTGATGAGAACTTAGAATCTATGAATAACAGCAAAAATGCTGTTAAATCGGCAAGTGTAACTTACGCAGTTAGAACCACTCACATTGATGGATTTGATTTAACAAAAGGCGATATTATCGGCTTAAACGAAAAAAATATTATTACAAAAGGCTCTCTTGTTAAAGATACAACCATTCAATTAATTGAAAAATTGATAACACCTGAAAGTGTGAATATAACGCTATTTTACGGAAAAGAAGTAAACGAAGAAGAAGCTGATGATTTTCAAAAAGAATTACAAGAAAAATATAATTATTGTGATATAACTATGCTTTATGGTGGTCAACCAGTTTACTATTATATTATTTCGATAGAATAATTCTCGTTTTGTAAAATAAATTAAACCTGTTTAATAGGAGAGTTTTAAAAGCTTAATGTTAGAAAATCAAAATGAAAATGATTATGCAGAATTTTTATTTAATACTAATAAAATAAAGGGCGTAACGAGTCTGGAATTTATTTTAAAAAGTTCCCAACTTCAAAATAAATATGATAATGTAAAATTTTGGCAACTGCCTGATAAAGAAGCTTTTATTTTTTTGTTAAACGAAATTGTTAAGGGAGATTTTGATATTAATGATATTTTATATATTTTAAGTGAACAAAAAATATTATCAGGCTTTAATGAATATATATTGGATTATATTAGTTCCAAAAAAATCAATAGTGAAGCTGAAGCAAAGAGACTAGAAAAGCTTGCTAAAATAAAACAAATTGATGCGCTTATAATTGAATTAATAAAGCAAGAATTTTATGCAGATAAAGATGCAGAAGCTCTTCAAAAACAAAAATAACACCTTATCGGTGTTTTTTTTATAAATTTTAAAAAAACTTACAATGTTTAGCCTTGCAGATTTATAACTTTAATTTTAAATAAAATAAAAAAAAGAAAAAAATAAAAAATTTAAACCGTTTTAAAAAATAAAAACGGACATTTAATTTGATTTATTAGTTTATCCTTGTTAAATAAATTGTTATAACATAAAACACTTTCGTAAGAAAGTTTAAATCGAATATTGACTTTTAGTATTTATCAGGTATAATATATAAATAAGTTTAATAATAATAGAAAAATTGGGAGTTTTAAGTGCATGACTAAAAACCAAAAGAAAAAAGCTATATTAAAAGAATATAGTAGAGGAACCTCAAAAGATGACCCAACAGTAAATTCAAGAGTTTTCGACTTTTCAAATAAATTTTCTAAAATGCAATTATGTTTTATTGGCGATGTGCACTTCGGCACTCCTGATTCTAATATCGAGGGTGTTATTGATAATTTAAAATATGCATCACAGCAGGAAAATGCTATAGTGTTTTTTATGGGTGATATGATGAATGCTGCCATATTAGGTAGTAAATCTGATATTTATGCTGAAGTGCTAACACCACAAGCACAGTTGGATTTGTTTACTAAAATTTTAACTTATTCACAAGGAAATATTGAAGTTCCAAAATATTTGGTAAAACTTTTAGAAGAAAATAAAATTTTTCTTCCCGATGATTCTTTAAAATGTTTAGATAAAGCAAAAAGTAATATAGCAACAATTAATGAAGGAAATCACGAAGCAAGAATTTATAAAGCTGTTGGTATTTCACCATCTAAAACAGTTGCTGAAACTGCGGGAGTAGATGAAGCATTTGCACCATATTTTTCTAATACTGAAATTAAATTAAAAAATAATCATGAAAAAGATAAAAGCATATCGTTTAAAATTGTTGGTCATCATGGCACAGGCAATAGCAATATTGATCATGTTGTTAGTAGATACCCAAAGCAAGTTGATGGTGCAGACTTGTATGTTATAGGGCATACACATGATCATGTGCAAACTTCTAGAAGATATGTTGATTTGAAAATAGATGAAAACGGCCAAGAAAAACAAGTTTATAGAGATGTTGAGTTTATATCTTTACCTGCTAGTGGCGGGGGAACTTATGCTGCAGGTATGTCACTTCCAAAGCGTCATCAACAAACTGCGGTTTGGATGGAAATTGAACCACAGATAAACCCTCAAGCGGGTAAAATTTCCGCAACAGGTGTTACATATCCCGATTATATTGTGGCTAAATCATTTTTTTCTCCTAGTTTAAATCAAAGCTATAATAAAAAAATGGAAAGGCCGGTGCGTCAAGCTAAATATGTGATACGAAATATGTCCGAAAATCTTATGGGGGTTTTAAAAAACAGTGTAGACAGTTCTCTTGAAAATATCAAGGAATATGGCGATGAAGTAACAAAAGCTATTATAGATGCAATTCGAGTTAAACCATTAAAAGAACCGAAAGGTTTTGTTGAATATTTAGAACAGAAACAAAAAAGTGAGCAAGTGGAAAATTTAAAAGATAATAACGGAAATTCTTCTGTAAACGAGATGGAAAAATAAAAAATAGGGTGATATTATGACAAAAAAAGATAAAGAAGTTCTAAGCGAAGATAAACCTGTATCAATTGAAGAAATTGCAAAAAGTGCGGATGATGTTCGAAAAAGGCTATTAGATGTGTGCGAAGTGAAATATACCGATATTGCACCTAGTTCTTTTGATTATCAGTCTTCCAGAAAGGATTTAGGATTAAATATTATCTCAAATGCAGATATAGGTTATGCTGCTGCGCAGATTGGAGAGCATATTGCAAAAAGAGTTCCTTATATAGAAGAACTTGAATATAATGTGAATTTAATGAAAAATTCTCCTAATGCAGTTGTTATTTTAAATGGAAATCTATTCACATTTGTTCCAAATTCTAATCAAACAGGGCTTCTTAGTTATAAAACTCAAATTGCTTATTTTCATTCACTGTTTAAAGAACTTGCAGATCAAGGTAAAATTTTAGCGATAATTCGTGGAACTGAAGAACATAAAATTGATAGCAGGCATAAAATCGATCCTTTGAAATACTTAGCAATGTCGCTAGGTTTAGAAAATAAAGTTTCAAATGAGGCATTAATTAATGTTGGATTTAAAGATGACACTTTTGGCGATGTTAATGTTAAATTAAGATCAATAAACTGGCAAAATGTTGCTACTACTGCTAATTATATCAAAAATACCATGCATCAAAGAGCAACTCAAAAACCGGGTGCGGATATTTATTTTTCAAGAACAGCTCTAAATGTGTTCTCAGTTGAGCGTCAAAGTCAAATAGAAGAGGGTAAGCAAATCGAAAAGCCAATTTATTTATTGTCTGCAGGACCCTATAAGCCTTTTGCTGGTGCAAAAAGTGCAGGTTCAGAATATAATTCTGTTCGTGATGCAGAACTTGCACCTAGTTTATATTGGACAAAAATATCGGCAATTAAATCACAGTATAATGATTACGATTATGACATTTTTGCTAGACAAAAGAATTATTTAGCTCATCAAGAGTTAAAGAAAAGCGTTGATGAAACCACCTCAAAAATTTTAACTGAACAAAATAATGTAATAGAAATTGTTGGAAATGTGTTTGTTAATAGGTTGCTTGAACTAAAAGCAGAAAATTCAAATGAGAATGCTAAAAAGATAAGAGAAGTGTTAGAAGAAAATAAAGCAACTGAGAAAAGAAATAGTGAAATTCGAAAATATGTAAAACAAAAACGCGGAATAGTTGAAATTGAAGAAGAAGATAAGATTCATGACGCAGGAAGTGATGTTGAACAAAAGGGCGTTATTACAGAAATTAAAGACTTATCTAAAGTTTCGTTTGAAGAAAAAGATAACACAGATAGAGCAAGGCATATTAACGAAATCATATCTCCTGAAGTTGCCGGTTTAGGTATGGAAAAAGGCGATGGAGACTTTCCTGAATCGCCTACTAGAACTGATGGAAATAAAACTCAAAAAGATAAAAAAGATGATAATCAATTATCGCTTGATTTTTAAATAAATATCACATTTCGTTAAAATTTGCTTTTAAGATTGCAGATTTTTATTAGTTTAAAAGTTTAATATCTTAAACTATAATTAAGTTGCCAATGCAAATATTTCAATTTAAAAAACACTCTATTATAAAATATAAGCCCTATAAAGGGCTTTTTTTATAAAGCAAACCTCATATTGACTTAAAAAAACTTAACAGGTAAAAAATATTACTTTTAAAAAAAAGTCGAACTTAAAAATAACAAAGGATGACTTTATTATTTAAAATATTATTTTAACTCATAATTTTTAAGTAAAATCGTTTAGAACTATAATATATTGTCAAAAATTTATTTATGAAAACAATTTGGAAAAATAATATAAAAAGCTTTAACAAACTAAATAAAAATATTAAGTGCGACACTTTAATTATAGGTGGTGGAATTGCTGGACTTTGGTGTGCGTATAATTTATCTAAGCAAGGACAAAAAGTTTGCATTCTTGAAGCGAACAAAGTTGGTAGTGGAGTGACTTCTGGCTCAACTGCAATTTTAAATTATGCGCAGTTAATAATTTATGATACTTTAATAAAAAAACATGGCGAAAAAGTTGCTAAAAGATATTTAGACGATACTATAAACGCAATAAATCAAATTAAAAATGTTACAGAAAGTGAAAATATCGATTGCAATTTAAATAAAACCGATTTTGTTTTATTTACAACAAAAACATGTGGTGCAACTAAATTAAAAAAAGAAAAAATTGCACTGGAAAAATTAGGCGTGGAAACAAAATTTGTTGAACTAGAAGAATTGCCATATAAAATAAAAAAAGCACTTTCAATTAAAGGTTCGTATCTGCTTGACCCATTATTATTGTTAAATGGGCTAACAAACTATGTGATAAGTAAAGGCGGAGAAATTTATGAAAACACCATGGTTACTAGTCAACCAGATGGAAAGGTAATTGAAGTTGATGGATATAAAGTGGAGGCAAAAAATTTTATAATTGCCACGCATTATCCATATATTAATTTTCCGGGTTTTTATTTTCTTAAACTGTATCAATCGCAAAATTATATTATTGTATTTAAGCCAAATGAGAAACAAAAAAATTTTGCGGCTAACACAACTTATGAATGTATAGATAAAAATAGTTTTGAATATAGACGAATAGGGAAGAACATTTTGTGTTTAGGTCCGGATGTTAGAACGGGAACAAAGCCTTATATAAGCAAGTATCAAATAATTCGTGACCACCTAAATGAGTATTTTGAAGGCTATGAAGAGATATTTCGGTTTAGTGCACAAGATTGTATCACCGCAGATGGTCTTCCTTATGCCGGATTATATAGTGATTTTTTAGATAATGTGTATGTGCTAACAGGTTTTAACAAATGGGGAATAACAAATTCTTTTATAACTGCGGAAGTGATATGCAATAAGATATTAAATAAATCAAATAAAAAACAAGAAAATATATATGCCCCAGATAGAAATAATTTTTTTGCTTCAATTATTAAAACTATTGAAAATTTGGGTGTAGACATTGCAGGCTGGTCAAATAACTTATTAAATGTAGACTCGAAAAAAATAACACGCATAAAAAACAATCAAGGTGCAGTTGTTAAAATAAATGGCATGCGGGTGGGAGTATATCGAAATGAAAATGGAAAACTCCATATTATTAGAGGAACTTGCACTCATCTTGGCTGTGCATTAAGATGGAATAAAGACGAAAATAGTTTTGATTGTCCTTGCCATGGCTCCCGATTTGATATTAACGGCAATATTTTAAATAATCCTGCAATAAAAAAGGCCGAGAAGATTAAAACTTAAATCAAAATCGTTTTAATTTAATATAGTTGTTTTTATAAAATAATTTTTAATTAAGTGATTCTTTAAAGTCACTAAATTGTTAAATTTTTTTAAGAACTATCACATAATTTTTATTATGAAAGATACAAAGTAGGGACCTGTCATTTCAAGGCACAAAGAAAAAAACCTTCATTATATTAGCTGTTAGTGTTTATTTTTATGTAAATTTTATAAAATAAAAATCAGGTGCATATGTATAACATTTTTTTTTAAAAAAAAATTTATAGTTTGCTAAAAGCAAATGTTTTGTAAATTATTATTCATTGTTATTTTTTATTAACACTTGTTGTAAATACCATATTTACAATTAATAACAACTATATTTTGAAATAAAATCTAATTTAACGATACCATTTAAATTTAAAAGAATATATAGAGTTGTTTTAAACTTTATGATATAATTAGAGTTATGAACTATAATTAAACTAAAATTTATATTTTTTTATATAAACCAAAAAATTAAAAATTTTTTTTGAAACATAAGATAAAAAATTTATCATTTTAAACTAAAAGTAAAATCATGATAAGTACAAAGGATAACAATATGGAAAAAGTTAAAAAAGGAATTTTAGAAAAAATCGAAGGTGCTAATTTAAATAAGCTGATGGATTTAGCATACAGTAATGGTTCTTTTTCTTATGATTATTTGGTTGGCATTAATGCAAGAAAAAGCGGTAAATATTCATCTTTTAAAGATATTGAAGATTATTGTTTTTTAATTTATACTCATTGGTATAATAATTTATTAAAGATAAATGATGGAGATAAAAAACCTGAAGTTTTTCAAGCAATTCAAAAAATACGAAATAACTCTAAATACAAACCTGAAAATATGAAGCAGTCCGGTTTTTATAATTTTTTCAGTAGTGCATTTGACAAAGAAATTGGTGTTAAGGAAATAACGCCTGTGCTTATGCAAAACTTTATTTGGGAACACAATCAAGGTTCTGGTGGATTTATGCATGTTCAAACCAATCGCATTAATATGCATGAGCAAAAAACTGATGTAACAATAAGGCTATATTTAAATTTAGATATTAATAATATTTTTCCTTTTTCCAAACAATTATTAGAAATTTGCTTAGAAAAAAACATTAATTTATACACTAAAATGGGTTCTAATGATTCACGAAATGAAAATATTGTTATTTACACGAATTATCAAGAAGCCGGTAAAATTATCGAAGTTATAGATTCTATTAGAGATAAGAACCCTCGACTTTTTAAAGGAGCGGAAAATATAAATCCTGTCATGGGGAAAATTAATAACTACATAGGTTTTGGCGAGGAACCTGTTTATAAAAGTTCGTCTTTTAATATTGAAAGAGCGAATGCTATTGGCGACGCAGTAAACACTGCAAACAATAAATTTTATAAAGAAACTATTTTAAAAGAAGAGAGCGCACCGACAATTAACACTTCTACTGGTGGAACACTACATAGAGATGATTATTTTGTATACATGTTTAAAAATATTATAAAACAGAAATATGATGAAAAAGATTTTGATTTTTCGCTTAGTTCTTTACAACCGCAAATAAGTGTTTTAAAACGAAATCTAATAGATTTTACGCCCGATGATAAAATCTTATTTTTATTAAAAAACAAACACAATCAATCCGTTTCTATTTCAATAGATATGAAAAGCATTGAAGATAAATTATGCAGTGTTTTTGGTTACATGGGTGGAGATAATCGAATTGAAAAGTTGTATTTTTTTACCAATAATGTTTTGAATACCACTAATAGCAAAACTATTAGTACTTCCACAAAAAAACTATTATCAACAGACGAATACTTGGATTATATTATAAAAAAAGCGTCTATAAATGAATTATATAAAAATATTATCGATATTAAAACAGGTAAAAAAATCTTCACTGTTCATGAAAAATATGAGAAATTAAAATTTTATGAAAATGCATTGCATGAAATAACAGAGAACACTAAATTAGGCAAAACTTATGTGGCTGTTGCCAGAACTAATTTTAAACTTGATATAGAACAGGGCATTAGTCCAAACTTAAATTTAACTATGTTAGAAAATAATAAAAATAATGAATCTCAATCGACAAATTCTATTAAATTAGATTTTGATATTGCGTCAAAATTAAAAAGTGTTTTTCCAGAAAAAAGTGAGGAAGCAAAAGCGTTGCTTCACTCTAGAAAATTTGTGGAACCAATTTTTAAAAAATATGATGTTTCTTATGATTATCCACACCTCAACCTTAGCTCACTTAAATCCCATGAAATAGATATGGAGAGATAGGAAATGCATTTTTTGGTAGGAATAAATATAGGATTTATTCTATTATTGGAGTATTATCTCTTTAATATCAATTAATTTTCTAATTTTTAAGTCTGGTTATAGTGTCGTCGTTACTAATAATTCTATTAATGGAAATAAAGGTTATAATTATTACTACTGTCAAATAAATAAGCAACACAAAATATGTTTCAACAGGTATTATTAAAACCGACTTAATTGTATTTAAATTTTGGAATTTTTCTATAAAAATAAAAAAACTATAATGATTTGAAGCTATGAGCACTGCATTATCAATTTTTTTTGCGCTTTCTCTTTTCGCAGTTTATTAATGTTATTATTAATGGTATGAAAAGGTTAGAAAAAAATTATAAATAAACACTATGATATATTTTCCTGTATCTTATATTGTTCAATGAGGCTATCAATACGAAGTTGCAATTGTTTATCTTTTGGATATTTATTTTTATATGTATCTAAATATTTTTTTAAGTCTGTTTTCAATAATACATAATGATTTGACATCTTACAAATTGTGTGTGCAAGTTCCCATTTTTCTTCAGTTGTTGTGCCATGTATGTCTGTAATAAAAAAATCTTGTTTTATCAAGAAAATTAGCAATTTGTGTTGTATTTCATTATCTAGTTTATAATAATCTTTATAAAGTTTACTAAAAGTTTTCGATATAGTTTTTGAATCTTTTTTTACACTTAAACTTAATATTAAATTTTCTAAACGCGTATTAACAGAATATTTTTCATAGCCATGCTTAAAAGCAAGTGCTTGTTTATGTTCCCAAAATGGGTCAAAATAAAATCCGATAGAAATAAGTATGTCATATATTTTGTTCACATTAATATGTTTTAGTATATCATTATGCTCGCATTCTTTACTAAACCAACCGTGAATTATACTTGAAATGATTTCTTTGTTTTCTTGTGTATTATCTACTTTAGTTAGAATATATTTCTCTTGCAACTTTATATGGGTTATTTTATCTTCATCCGAAAAATAGAATAATGGTTTTAATATTTCTTTAGTTTCATCAGGTCCTGTTATTTTAGTAAATAATTTATAATTATTTTCGTAGTAAATATTAAATATTGCAGTAAAAAAATTGTAATCAATATTTATTCCAGACCGTTTAAAAACATCTTGTAAAGCACCTGAATAAGCATAAGAAACATATTTTTTGTCTTTAATTTTTTCTTTATATTGATTAGAGTATTCTTTTGTTGCTTCTTCATGAACAACTGCTAAACATATAGAAAATATCAACCCCATATCTTCATTGTATTTAGTTTTTTTTATAATTTCATTAAATAAAGTATTTGATTTTATATATGTTCTTATGTTTTTGATTTCTAAAAATTCGACTTGTGGTATATATTTAGAATTTTCTTTTAAAACATTTTCCAAAGTCTCATTATCATTATCATTTATTTGATAAGTTCTATCAAATACTTTTTCTTTAAATTTCATCAATTCATTTCTATATAATTCATTTCCATCGATTATTTTTGAATATGTAAGACAAATAACTTTAATACCTTGCAAAATGAGATTATTGACAAATCCTATTATTTGATCAAAATCTATGTTACTATTTCTTTCTAAATCATCTAACACACAAATAGTTGTGTAATTTTTATTACTTTTAACTTTACTACTGCCAATTTCCACGCCACCTAGATTAATATTAAAACCACTAGTTGTTGAAATACCAGCGTTCACTAGTTTAATCACAGGATTAATAATGTTTAAAATCTGTCTTTTGGTTTTTGCAAGACAGTTATACATTTCAGTATTTACTTCTGCGATATTTTCCTTTCCGAATAAAGATGCATACGCAATTTTATATTTCTTTTTTGATAGTGTTTCCAAGTATTTTGTAACATAATATGTTTTACCAATACCCCATTCACCATCAATTAAAATAGCTGACAATTTGTCATTATTTACGAAATTTTCTAATGAACTTTTTAATTCGTTTAATCTCATATATTTTACCTTTATATATTGTATTTTATTATAACATATTAGTAATAAAAAGTCTTTAAATTAAAAAAATATTATATTATGCTTTTAAAGGACGAAGAACGCACACAAGTTAATAAAATTAATAACATTTTCAATACAAATTTTGACAACGATTTTGACAACGATTTTGACAACGAAAAAAATTGCTAAATCTGTTTTGCAAGAAAAAAGCGACTTTTACGGAATTAAAAGTCGCGATATAAAGGCGTTTTGGCTCCTCAGGTAGGGTTCGAACCTACGACCTATCGGTTAACAGCCGACAATAAATTAATGAAAAAACACCAATTAAAGCCATTTTTTATTAAAAATTTATTATGTACCCTAATTTATACCCTAATTTTTAGCCAAACTTTTACCTAATGAAATTTATGTAATTCATCCTTGTGAATATACTCCTTATATTTATTAACAAACTTTTTTATTTTTTTGTTAGAAATATCATAGAGACCACTTTGTAATCCACCTGACTCAACAAATTTTTGAAATTTTTTAGGATTTGATTTCTTCCAATTATCAACATCCCAACTTGAAACATCCTTATATTTTCTAAAACCGTCTTTTGTTATATTTCTATATTTTTTCATAAAATCACCCCCTCTTAGTGACAAATTTTAAACTGTATTATTTAAATATTTATTAAAAAATATTATTTAAGCCTAAAGATAACTGCTCTTGCCTTGTTAGTGAATTGAATTTTATGTTTAAAGTTTCTTTTGGTTCAGCAATTAACTTACCGTCTTCATTTACACGATATACATTATTAATTCTTCGCAACAACGCTTTCCATGTTGCCAATTCTTCCAGCTGAACATTAGGATATTGCTTTGTTACTTAAACATCTAACAACGGATTGCATTTATATTTTCTAAAATACTCTACCAATTGATTAACACTACTAAACAATAAATTAAATTTTTTCGAACCATAATAACCTGCCATTCTATCACTATTAGTAATTAAACTATATTCAACATTATTACCAGCAGACAATGCTAGCATGTAATCGCCGTTATCAATTTCAGCCTTATAAACATTTAACCCAATAATTTCTATACTTCCTATTTTTGCCCATGTACGGTAGTTTTCTAAGAATTCTCTACGGTCAATATCGTTGTTTAGTTTCAATAAACGGCTTTCTTTCGTACTTTCTACAATTTCACTAGTAATATTATCTGACTGGCCAATTAATTGGCCAGTGCTATTTTTTACTTTTTTAAGTGATTTTATCTCTTCAATACTCATATTTTCGTTACAAAGTTTTAATTGATATTCTGTTAATGTTAGCATAATACTCAACTGTGTATAAGTATAACCTTTATATTTATCCATAATTAAACCATCAACTGAAAATTTTTTTGCTACTGAAATATAATTTTTAACACTACTTTTTTTTAATTTAAATTCCTGTTCAGCAAATTCATATACATTCTTGCAAGGTAACATGGTTTTTTTATTAATAACATTTTGGTAATACTCACTAGCATATATAAGTTTGTGGCCAAGCATTATAAATCCACTTTCTATGCCGCTTAATATTTCTTTAATTTCTTTTATATAATTTTCTGTACTTTGTACAGCATCATACTTAATTACTTTTACTCCCATCTTTTACTCCTTTGTTTTTATTTATTTAAAAGATATCATCTATACTAAATTGGTTAACATTACCAGTTAATATATTTAAATCGATACTTTCACTAGGCGACAACTCGACTACATATCTTTTACTTGCTTTCTTTTCTTTTGTTTTTAAATTTCTAATTAATTCTTTTGCTTTATTGTTTTTTATTTTTCTAATTACATCAGTTTTTGAAATAGGTATTTTTGTAGTTTTATCGGTTGTTAAAACGATAAATTTTTCAGTGGCCTTTTTAATATTAAAATTGCTATCAGATAAAAGGTTGTTAATATCTTGTTCATGTAAATAACTATTCATTTTATTTTTAAAGTTCAAGTTATGAGTTCTGTAATAACTCTTCTTGTTATACTCAACTTGGTTATTATCTTTTGATAAATATTTAGTTAAATAATTAGTTATTTGCAAATTACTAGATTCAGGCCGAATTTTTACAATAGTTGTATAACCGTAATTATAAAAAGTATTTTTAAAGTTAAAAATCATATCACCGAATTTAGTTCTTAAAACTTCACCATATTTAGCATTAATTACTTTATTGCCATTTATATCAAGTTTTGTCTTACCGTTCTTATCCTTTAAATATTTACGATTGTTTTTTGCAAAAATTAAGTGCTCATCAAAATTACAATTACCTATAAAGCCATGAAAGTGAATTGCACCACTTTTATGTTTTTCATTTACTAACAATATTTTTATATCAGAATAATAATATTGCATTTTTTCTCTGAATATTTTCCACAAATTATTAACACCATTTAAATCAAACCTATCGACATATTGCTCAGAAAAAGTTAGTGTTATAAAATAATTCCAATCATTACACAAAGCATAACCATATACATTATCTAACGCCCTTTTTCTAGAATTTTTTAAGGATTGCTTCAATTGAGTTATTTTAACATTATCATTTATAGGGGTTAGTATATTATTTTCGTTATATATAAATTTTCGTGTTCTATCAATAGAAGTATCTACATATTCATTTGCATTAACTATAAAAGGTTCTTTATAAACTATTAACTCTGTTAAATCTATAAATTTATTAACTACAACATTTGCATAATCATGTTTTTGATGCACATTATAAATCCCCCTTTTAACAATTATTCAATTTTAATTTACACGTTTAAGTGTTACCATTATCAAGTAAGGGTAACAACCTTTTTTCTAAGGACCGCACGGGCAAGGCAAGCCAATTGCCCGTGCGGTTATCTTAGAAGTTGCGCCAAAGGCGCTAGTGTTTATCTCGGTAGGGAGAGTACAGACCAACTTCGAACTTGTCAAAAGTTGCTACGCAAAAATTTAAAAAATTTCGGGCTTTTGACAAGCACGCTGTCGGTCTGTTTTTGCTGATTAAGAGATAAACACCACCGCTATGGCTTTCTAGGGTTATAGTCCTTTTTTTTGGCTTTTTTACGGCTATTATTATAAATTGGTCTTAAACCACTAAGATATATTTTTAATTTATCAAATACAGATAATTTATAGCCAATATCACTTAAATACAGTAAATTATAGATTTCGATTTCTTTAAATTTTTTTTGCATATTTTTGAAAATATATTTGTAGATTTTTTTGTTAAACTTTTCAGGTACAAAATCAGAAGTGTCAAGTGTTTGAGCAAAAGTTTCATAATAATTATTTAATACGCTATTTATTAAATTGTTTTTATTAAATTCCATTAAATCGCACTCCTTCTTTTATAAAATCCAACAGGTAACTCATCGTCTAATTCTTCTAAATATTTTATATAATCTTCAATGGTTTGGCCTATTTCTTGACCCTCTGTAATGTCAATATCAGAACCAATATGACCATCTAAAAACTTAGGCTTGCACGACTTGTAATCATATATTTTATAAGCATTACAATAAAAAGTTTCAACACACTCTGTATAACAATTTTTATTTGTCTTACCAGAGTTCATATAAATATCAAATAGTGTAGAATTTTCTATTTTACGCAATTTAATATCAACTCTATATACTTGGCCTAATTGGTCATAATAAGGTTTATAACCTAACACTTCCACAAAAGACGATATTTCCCTAATATTAACATCAATTAACATTGGCCGTTGCGTGTCCATGAAAATATCCATGCTGTTATGTCCATGCTGCTCAAAATAACGACTTTGCCAGTCCGGATAGTAGGCAGACATACGACTGTTAAAGTATTTTTGTGCCTCAGTTATAAAAATAGCCTCATATTCAAAACTGTAATGAACATCCACATGTTCATTAGCAAAACCTAGTCTAAAAGGGTTAATTTTTCTATTCTTACGTATTGTATGGCCAAACTTACGCATCTTTAAATCATAGTTAGCGCTAATGCAATGCTTGGGTATTGTCAAATTAAAACCATTAGCATTTTTATTTAAAATCTCTAAGCGCATTCTTTTATTTCGCTCTCTTTCGAAGGCTAACTCGTTCGCAATACATGACATATATAATGTTTTACCAACTTTTGGCTTTGCAAAAACAATTGTTATCATTTGTGTTTTTTTCTCTTTTTGTTTTTTTCTTTAACGGTTAAATAAACAACCCTTCTTTTACCACCTTTAATACCACGATTATTTAAAAAGAAATCAACTGCTTCATTTTTTGTTTTTTTAGGCAAAACATTAAAATCATCTACAAACTTATTATTAACTCCATATGTATTTGTTGACAAAATACAAGTTGGTAATTCTAAGTCAATTTTACCATAAATTTTTAAATCTTTTCGTAATCTTCTTTTACCACTTTTATTAACAGTCCAAGCCTTTTCAGCAGGCACTAGTTCAAGTGAATTTATATCTTTATTTTTTTGCTGTAATTGTCTTGACATAATATCTCCTTTATAATAAAATAACATTGTCACCCAGCCCAATGTAACGGGAGCCACGAACATGTGTAGTGGACAACAAGGAAGTCAGCAGTGACCAATTAATTTGTGAATGTTTAACATTCGGCTAGACCTTGTAAAGCCTCAGTTTATCTGAGGTTTTTTTATGCTTTAAACTTAACTACTAAATCAATTATAATATATGTATTTATACCTAACACGCCTAACTCAATCAACAACAACCACCAATAATATTTAAATTTTATAATTGACTGTATTACTAAAGATATAATTAACCCAATAGTAATTACAAAAAGTATTACAAATATAGGTATAAACAAAAACATATACACTAGTTTACTCAACCCGCCTTGCAACAAAATATCCAAAGCAGGCTGATAAAACATAAATACAAAATAAGTAACTAATCCTTGTATAATTAATTTTAAAAATGTAAAAAACAATTTCATATATCTCCTAATAAATTTATAGCTTATTCTTTAAAATCTCTTAATTACAAACTTGATTGCAATATAAGTTACTAGCGTGCCTGCAATAAACAATAAAATTCTCCACCAATTTTCAACAATAAATATATAAGCACTGTTTATAAATTCACCTATTTTTGTAAAAACCTTACCAACATCACTTAATAAGTTTGTAATGAAGTTTATTGTGTTATCATAAGGTGTTTCATACGTTACACGCATACTATACTTTAATCCTTTCACGTATACACCAGATAGTTCGGCAAAATAAACGTAATCATTATTATGGCTTGTTCCCGTTAAAAACATAAATGTACCACCACTTATACTTGCAGCAGAAGACTTAAATATGCCGTATCCAGCTTCAATGTGTACATCCGGATACACAACCATAAAATATACTTCAAAAGCACCTTGAACATATCTATCGCTTAAATACTCAACTGCTTCACGAGCTTTACCTCGTGCTTTAACATCATCATCTAATTCAACAAAATTCCACTTTATTAATATATCTTGGATATATTTTATTAGACCTTCGAACCAATCTATATTACCTTTCAGCTCCGGTAGCGGTACAAAATTTACATCGATTTCAGTATCTTCAATAAACACATTATTGCTAGAATAATAGTTTACTTTTACTTTTGGCATATTATACAGAGCAATGTAGTGATTGTTTTTTATAGTAGGCAATAAGTTCTCAGTACCGTTATCCCATCCTACAAAATCAAAGCCACTAACACTTAGATGTTTGGGTACACCGTACATAGCAGTACCTACTATGTTTTCAAGGTTTGGAACTGATCCGGTCCAAACATCTTGTTGTAGCTGAGTATTATACACAATAAAATCCATATACTTATATTCAGTGCCGATTGGAATAAACCAAAACAATTTAATATCTTTCGTATAATATAAGCGCTCAATGCTATAATATGACACTTTAATGTCTATCAACTCTTGTTTGTAATTAGCATGAATAGTCATGTTGCGATTAACAACAGTAGAGCCAAGCCATAAATATTTACCTTCATATTCCCAACCTTCAAATATATAATAATCTCTTGCAACATCTGGTGCATCTGATTTGTTCAGTATACTTCCAAGTTCTTTATAAATATAGGATGTTTGATCATGATAAACGAAAGTAATAAGTGCTAACTCTTCATAGTAAGCAATGATAGTTCTGTCGCTATCTACAAAAAAGTATCCATTTATTATACTTCCATCTTCAGCCCAGATAAGTTTAAGGTGTTCTGGAACTTCAATTACTGGAAAATCACTTGGTGTAAAATAGCCATAAGGATGAATAATTATATCAATTATACTGCCGTCATTGTTAGTGAAAATAATTGTAAAATGCGTTTGATTATATGTAGCTTTAAAAATAGCATCTTTATTAATCACACTATCAACCTTTAGGGTACTTGATAACCAGCCAACAAATTCGTGATTTTCAATATTATCCGCAACTGGTATTTCATCAGTTGCTAAATAACTATTTTTTTCCTTAATAAGTTCAGATACAACATTGCCATAATGATCTTCAAAAATAATTATAAAATGTGTTTGTGTATAGATAGGCTTAAATATTACATCTTCGTAAAATTTGTAGCCATCTTCAACCTCGAAGCCCCAACCTTCATATTCCCAGCCCACGAATGCAAAATTTTCTCTTGTTGGCGGAGTAGGTAAATCAGTATTATTAAACATTGATAACTGTATAATTAGAACTTCAAGTAAAATATTGTTTTTGTGATCTAATACTGTTATTAACACAGCTATTTCATACATTGCTTTAATTTCCGTATTTTTAACTATTGGATTATTTATATTATTGGTCCACCCAACAAACAAATAGCCATCAAGCAAAGGTGCTTCAGGTATTTCATTTGGGTTTAAAATATGACCGTCAGCAACTACTGTTGTTTGTAAAACATTATCATCAAAATCTTTAAAAACAACCGTACGTGCCATTTTATAAATAGGATAAAAGTGCACATAATCAATATTTAATACAATTTCTTCAGTTTCATAAGGACATTTCAAAATACTGCTTTCCCAGCCAATAAATAAATAGTTTTCACGAACTACGCCGGCAGGCAATTCAGTAATTGTAAAGACTGAATTTATTTCTTTGACAATTTCAACAATTACATTATTATCCCAATCATTGAAAAACAATTGTGTATGGGTTCTTTCGTATAATGGATAAAAACTCAAAGTGCGATCCACGATAGAATTGACATCATAACCGGTTGTTGTACAAGACCAACCTATAAATTCGTAGTAATCTCTAATAGGAGCAACTGGTATTTTATCAACTGGAATATAAGTATCTTTTTCAACAAACAATTCAACAACTGTATTTTCTAGATTAAAATAAATTTTATGATAACTTTCAACTTCAAAAACCATTTGTAACTTCACATCCTTATATATAGGATTAAAATTACCATAACTTGATATGAAATTATAAGTAGTTAAATCATAAATTATCTCTGGATCGAATAATTGATCTCCATCAAAATATACTGTAGTACTCCATCCTATAAACTCATAATATTCAACATCTGGAATTGATGGAATTTCATGTTCTTGCAAATAGGTTTGTTCTTCTTTAACAATTGTAGATATGTAATTGTTTTCGTTGTCATAAAAATTAAAAGTTAATAAAATATTATATCTTAGGGTGAAGGTAGTATTTCTAGTAATCGTAACTTCATTTAAATAAGTGCTATGCCACTCAGAGTACCAGTAACCAACATATCCATCTACTTCTTCTATGGCTGGAATTTCGCTTTCTTCAATAATCGCAAAATGTGGCTTAATTATGCTTGATAAAACATTGTTTTCAAGGTCTTTAAAAACGATATCATAATAACGTATTAAATATACTGCTATAAGGTTTTTATTTTCAGTAATATTTAAAATATCATCGAGAGTATAAATATTACCATCATTATCTCTCCACTGTAAATCATGACCCTCTGGTATATGACTATAGAATTCTTCACTATAATCATTTTCCTTATTAGCATAAAATATATATTTAAACAAATAATTACCGCTATCGTCTGTAAAAACAATTTGCACATAATCATTATATATTGCTCTTATTATTGTGTTTTCTGTAAGACTTAACACATCGCCTATATCATGATAAATATTGTCTTCATCATCTTGCCAGTGCAAAAAGGTATATAGTGGGTATACTGGAGCTGTTGGAAAAGAACCTTCTAAGATTTCATTGCTGTATAAAATTAAATTACTAATAATATTTGCATCTTTATCTAAAAATGTAACATTAATTGTATTGTCATATATTGCTTTAATTTCAGTATCACTTGTAATTACATAATCTAACAACTCCTCATTTGAATAAGTGTTGGCAGTGCTAGTGTCAAGCCAGTGTAAAAAAATATATCCTTCAACAAATGGTGCTGTAGGTATTTGATTTGCAGATAAATAGCCATTATCTTTTGCCACTTGTTCAAGCTGTAGTTCTTCATTATTAATATCTTTAAAAATAATGGAAGTATCAGGTAACTGGAAGTTTAGTTACCTGATAGCTTTTCTCTTTTTCGCTATGATGCTTGCAGTTACTGTTAAAACTGATTTTGGCGGTATAATTGCTGATAGTACAGATAACTTTGAAGCTAGACGCAATAAGGTAGCTAAAAAAGAAAATGTATTAACTGAAAATGAGAGTGTGTCTAAATGGAAAAAAACAGGTTTGTACTCTGCAAAATTGATAAAGGACAGATATTTTCAACTGCTTTGTCTTTCGATATTCTTATATGTGGGTATAGAAGGAGCATCATCTTTTTGGATTACAACATATTTTCGTGATATCCTAAGTAGCGAAAAACTAGGCTCATATGCTTTATCAGGATTTTGGGGAAGTATGATTGTAGGACGTTACATAGGGAGCAAACTTGAAAATAAAAGTAGATTAAGTTTTAATATTAGTCTTATTATTTCTATTGTTTCAATTACTGTTGGCTTACTAATAAAAACCCCTGTGTCGGGATTAATTAGCTTCACTTTGCTTGGCTTTGGGTTTGCTATAATCTGGCCTGTGCTCATGACAATGGCTGCAAAACGATACCCTCAAAATACTGGAACAGCTATGGGCATTATGATGACTACTTCTGCAGTTGGTGGTATAGTAATACCATTTATAATGGGGATATTAGGAGATGCTTTAAGTATAACTGCTGGTCTTGCAGTAGTTCCAATATCAGCATTTTTAATAATTTTTCTACAGATGAGAGTAGAAAAGATGGATTATAAAAGTAGTAAGGATGGTAAATGTTTTAGAGTTTAATGTTTTTAACAGATTCTCTTATAACCAGATTATCTGACTCTACGACCATACTATTAGCTTCATTTCCTTCTATTTTATTAATAATAAGTTCCATTGCTAGAGTTCCCATCTTAAGCTTGTCTATCCTTATGGTAGTGAGCTTGGGAGAAATATAGTTTGCAAGGAAAATATCATCAATTCCAATAAAAGAAATATCATCAGGAACTTTAAAACCAGAGTCTTTTGCACACTTAATAGCCCCAATGGCAAACATATCAGTGGTACAAAACACTGCTGTTGGTTTTAAGTTACTCTTTAGAATTGTTGCCATGCAGTTATATGCCGAAGCTTCATTGATAGCATTAGACTGTATCCAAGAGGGTTGAACAGATAACTGAGCTCCTTCGAGAGCTCTTTTATAGCCTTCAAAAGTTTTTAGATAGAAATTAGGAACATAACTTGAACTAATATAAGCTATATCTCTATGCCCATTTTCTATAAGATGACTAACAGCAGTAAAAGCAGCAAGTTCATAATCTGCATTGACTGTTGTAGGTGGTAGATTACTACCTTTGTTCACAGAATCAGTGTGGGCATCTGCGATAATAAAAGGAATAGTGAGTTTATTTATTTCATTTAGTACAATATCCTCTGTGTCTTGAAAAAAAACAATACCATCTGTATCTTCATTTTTAATAATATCTGGCAGCAGCACATTCCCATTCTCTAAAGTAACATCTGTAAATACTATGTTATAGCCATATTCTTTACTTTTTTTCAAGAGACCTTTCGCAATTTCTAAATAAAACAAATCATCAAAAGGGGATGATGTATTTCTAATTACAATACTTATATTAAAGCTCTTATTAAATAAAAGTCTCCTCGAATTAAGGTTAGGCTGAAAATTAGTCCTTTCAATAACCTCCTTAACCTTAAGTCTTGTTTCTTCACTAACGCCTTCTTTATTGTTGATAACAAAAGACACTGCAGTTGGAGAAACACCAGCTATCTTTGCTATTTCTTTTATTGTTATTTTTGGCATAAATACTCCTCAAAATTATTATTAGTTTAAAATAATGTAGTATATGTTAAAATATATCGGTACAAAAACGTTTTACTATGATTATAATAAACCAATTATAACATACAATAATCTTTGAATGCAAAAGAAAATTTATTGCAACTGTATAGTATAAGATGCAATTAAATAGTTGATAAGGGATTAACAAAAATTACATTAGTCCATAAAAATTTTAAAAGTCATGTCTTT
>CALNBM010000049.1 GCA_937874195.1 uncultured Clostridia bacterium
GCCACCACAGTAACACCAATTGACAGCCACAGCAACAGCACTAGTAGTGCCACACTGAAAACAATTTTATATGTATTTGTATTTTCTTTATTCATTATATTCGCACCTCTTAATTTTCTATATTTTACCAAAAACTGTAAAAAAGTCAATGGAAATTAAAATGTAATATGCAATATTATCTATGTTTCAGCATAAACTATATTGTCAGGTGGAGTTGAAATTCTATTAAGTGTTGTACTACAATTATTAAAATTGGTTGTAATTTTTTAAAAAGTGTGATAAAATTGAACGAATAAATTTAAAAATGGGGTATGTAATGAAAAATAATGAATTGGAAAAAGACTTCCAGTTTTATTTAGACAATCTAATAGACTTAGAAAAAAAATACAAAGGGAAGTTCATTGCAATAAAAAATTGTAAAGTAATAGGTAGTTACACAACTTATGAAGAAGCATTTGAAGAAACAACTAAGTCTAATGAGTTGGGTACTTTTTTAATACAAAAAGCGGATACTAACCCTAACAATTATATGTTCACAATTAACAGGTTCACAGTGGTTGCATAATGCAAATACCCAAAAGAAAAGGAGTTGCCTTTACGAGCAACTATGAAAGAATTGTTAATGCATGTTATATGCAGGTGGATATATCCCCAATAGATAATACTTCTAAAACAATAAAGGTTTACGGAGTTTGGGATACTGGTGCTACAAGTAGCGCTATACATACTAAACATGTGCAGGCATTAAACTTGCCAACTACAACTATGTGCAGAGTAAATACTGCGAGCGGAACAGTAAATGCAACTAAGCATCTAATAAATATGAAATTGCCTAATGGAAATGTTTTAACGGTACAAGTAACAGCTACGGACTTAGTAGATACTGATATGTTAATTGGTATGGATATAATTTCACAAGGTGATTTTGCAATTTCTAACTATAATGGTAAAACGATTGTTAATTTTAGAATGCCTTCATTTGCTGATATAAATTTTGTTGATATGGCAAACAGTACAAGCCCTATAAATAAACCAAATAAAGTGCAAAGAAATAATCCTTGCCCATGTGGGAGTACAAGAAAATATAAGAACTGTTGCGGAAGATAACCAATAACTAAACAAAATCAATAAATCAACCAAGCAAGTTTAACCACTTGCTTTTTTGTTGTAAAAAAATAAAAGGAGAAATAAGATGAAAATTTTAAAAAGTGCAGGCACCGCGATATTACTTTGGTGCACATTTATTATGTTGTATGTTTTAACAGTGTTTTTAATTAATCCAAGTATAGATATACAACAAATACCACCTGCTTTAATCTACACCATTGGTATGTTAGCAGGAGTTATTTGCGGTATTTGGTCAACTTTAATTTTTAAAAAGGAGAAGTAAATGGAAGTACTAGAACTAGTCTTGCGCCGAGATGGCACAGT
>CALNBM010000050.1 GCA_937874195.1 uncultured Clostridia bacterium
GCATTATTAAATTATTACATAAAATTTAAAGCTTTAATTTGCGTATATAAGTTGCATATTAATTCGCATATATAATATGCGTATATATTTATATATAAGTTTATATTATATACATATATTATAACTAAATAAAAACATAACCAAATAAATAATTAATAACATAACGAACTAGATAATTAATAAATTTGTGGTTTCATGCGTGGGCTAGTCTTTCTTGCCTACATACACCTAAAGGTGCATTTTGATTCTATCACTCGCTATATATAATTTTTAAATATGCAATGAATTATAGTTATAAGCTAAATTTATGCATAAAATAAAATCACAAATAACGAAAATAAAAATTGGCATTAATCGATAGTTAACTATCAAAAGTGTGAACAGCATGAATTTTACCATCAAGTTCACTTAAAAATACCTCAATTTTTCCAATAGTAATATGTTTACTATGTTGGTCTGCATGAGCCGCGATAGCCGTAACAACTTTTTCAGTTAGCATGGAATCACTATCCTTAATGCATATTTTGAGCCCGTAACGAGTGATGATTATTATATCCTTGTTATTTAAGTTAATATTAATTGTATTAATAAACCCGCGCATTGTTTGCTCATTATATTTCGCTTCTAAAAAAGATATTGTTAAGCTTTTTAGCATTTCACTTGCATCGCCAAGACTAATTTTCTCACCCACTGCTATATCATCTTCAACAACTGTAAACCCTGTTACACTTACTATCACTGGACGGATAGTTTCATCAACTAAAAACAACTCGTCACTAGATATTAAATTCATTACTTTCAAATTCTTATCAATTATAGCATAAGAACTATCGCTTATTTTTATAGAATATAACTGTCGACGCTCAGCAACATGCATAACTATTTTATTAGGAAACACAGTTTCAATGCTCACAACTTGCAAATATGCATTGTTTTTTTCACAGGCGGACATAATTTTATTCTTATTTAAAAAAAATACACTCTCCCCTAAAGGCATGTCCACATTTTTTAACAAACTATCTGTGTTTTCTCCTTTCAACTCAACTCTTGTTGTTAACCAATTTAATTCCACTGTTTGCAAAGCAAAAATGGTGCTATTTAATGCAACAACACCTACAATTATCACAAAAATTATTAAAAGAGCAATCAAGCGTTTACTTTTCATATTGTCCTTTTATCGTAATAACCAAATAAAATTAAAAGTTACACAATATTAAAGTATAATAGCATATCAAACCTAAAAAACAAAATATTTTAGTAGGTATAAAAACAAGATTTTTGTTAAAAATACCTGCATTTGCATGAAAATTAATAAATTATGTATTGCTAT
>CALNBM010000051.1 GCA_937874195.1 uncultured Clostridia bacterium
GCTATTTTCCTTGCGTAAATACTCCAATCAAAAGTTAGGGGATTACTTTTGTCGTATGCCCACATATAATTACTAATATCAGATAAAGTTACAATCGCTTGATATTCGCCTGCATCAATTTGAGAGTTTAAAGAAATAATGTAATTTACTTCATCGCCCGCTACATTTGGAACAATATTTAGTCCTTGCATTTCACCATTATACTCAAAATCTGTTTCGCCTTCAACTGTTGGCAAATTTATAATAGCTTTTGTTATCTTCCATTCTATTGCAACAAAAGGGGTGCCTGTAAACCAAATATAATTATTGCTAGTAAGCGTTATTATAGCAGTATAGTCTCCTGCATTTTCTTCTATGTGACCTACCACACTCATAATAGTATCATCATAATTTTGAAATTTTAGTTCGTGTTGTGCTTTATTATAAACAAAACTAGTTGTAACAGCTGTTGGCTTTTGTAACTCTAATGGATTAATAGTAAGTGTGCCCGAAATAAATATTAAAATATAGTTATCAAAATCCGGGGAATCAATAAGAGTGATAGGGTAATCTCCAATATCACTGTCTATGGTTGCATTTGTTGTAAGTTGGATAATATCTAATAAACTAGAATCATCCAATAAGCCCTCATGACCAAAGAACAGTTCGGGATTTTCTTCACCATAGTTTTTGCTTGCATCATTTGCGGTGATAGTTAAAGTTGCAGGAGTAATTTCCCACGTTAAGTCAATAGTTCTTTCTTCGACTGTTCCTTCAACCCATATATAATTATCATCTAGTGTTATGGAAATAACATAATTTTCAACTCGAACATTTCGAGCAGATATTTCACCAGTAACTGTCATTATATCGTAATCCACATATAGATATGTTGGAGTTATATCATAGCCAACGTACTCAAACAAGTTAGTTTCTAATTTTGGTCTAACAATTCCACCTTTTGGATTTATTGTAAGCCAGCCATTATTAAACTCAAAATAATAGTTGATTGATAAAGCAGTACCTGTTCGCACTTCAATTAAGTATGGAGTTGCGCTAGAATTTATCGCAGTAACCGCATCGCCTTCAAAGGAGAATTCTCCGGAAATAGCATTATCTTTATTATCACCAACCGCAAACCCAGCAAAATCTAAATCTGTGGTGGTTTTAGGATTGCCATTAAATGCGTAAGGCGAACCGTTATAAGTCATAGTAATTGAATTTGCAGTAACACTCAACGCAATTTTTGTTATTTCCCATGCGATTATTATATCGCCAGTTGCGTTTGCATTATCCCAGTTATAGTTATGATTATCAACAAGTGTTATTACTGCATCATATTCGCCTGCATTTTTATAAATATTTCCAGATATAGTTACATTTTCATCTGGTAAATCTATAACTACTAATTCTTGTTCTAAGCCGTTATATTCAAAATCACTTTTACCTGCTGTTGGTACGGTTAATAATATAGGTGTTATATACCATGGCAATATCTTATCTGTTGTTGTACCATCCGACCAGCTGTGATTGCTATTTTTTAATGTGATTTTAGCATTATATGAACCAACGGTTATGCCCACATTTCCTGTAATATTATAATATTCACTTTCTAAAATGGCCGGGCTTATATTAAATCCAGTGTAAATAAAGTACTCGGTGGTTATAATAGTTGGGATTTCTACCACAAATGGTGTGATATACCAACTTATTTTTACCTCTTCAGCACCACCGCCCATCCATCTGTAATTGTCGGTTTTTAAAGAATAAATTGCCTCATAAGAGCCAACCTCTGTTGCAAAGTTTCCCATCACATTCATAGTGTTACTATCATAACCGTCTACTACAATTATTTTTTCTATTCCATCATAACCAAAAGAGGTTGTAACTGCTGTAGGTTTAGCCAATAATTTATGAGTGACTTGGAGCATGTTGTCAACAGTAGAAATTGTATAGTTAATTGCAGATAATTCACCGGTAACAATAATTGGATAAAATCCCACAACACTTTCTTTAATTGCTGTAGTAGTTAAAATTATTTCTCCCGATATAACTTGGTTTAATTCTTTTACTAAGTCTTCACCAAGCAATCCAGACACTGTATAAGTTAAAGATGAGTTATCTTCGTCAAACTGCCTTTCTTGGTAATTTGCAGTTATTGTCAAACTGGTTTTTGTAATATACCAAATTAAATCAAAAGACTGTGCTCCACCACCCTGCCAAGTATAGTTATTATCAAGCGTTATTGTTAGTGTATAGGTGTTAACATTTTTTCCAATTTCGCCCGTTAGTGACATAATGCCAGCAATATAATTTGCGTCAAACTTAGTGCTAATATTTATATCATAGCCTGTATAACTAAGCGAGTTTACAATTAGTGTTGGTTTAAAAATGTTATCATTAGTGGTAATAGTTAATTCGCCATTAACAGGGATAATAGTATAGTTATCTGCCGTTCCCATACTATCAATAGTAATAGGATAAGGACTGCCACTAACAGGGCTATCCTGCAAAGCAGTTGTTGATAAAATTATGTCGCCAATAATAACACTCTCAGTGTCCAAACCTTTAAGTCCTGAAATCACATAAGTTAAAGCTGGATTGACTTCGCCATAAACTTTGGTTTTATTTTCCGCAGTGATAGTTAAATTTGCTTTTGTTATGGACCAGGAAATATTTGTTATATCTGCAACAGTATCATTCTCCCATGTGTAATTTGCATTATCTTTTAGAGATATAACAACATTGTAAGTTCCAACATCTTTTTGTGTGCGATTGGTTATATTCATAGTGTTTTCGTCAAAATTATTTAAGCCGAGCGTTTGTTCAATACCACTATATTCAAATGTTGACGGACCGCTCACGGTTGGAATTGTTAACTGTTTAGGAACTATTGTAAGATTTCCATTTGCTAATTCAATACTATAATTATCAGCAGTTAAAACATTTTCAAAAATAATAGCATAAGGACTGCCACTAACCGGGCTGTCCGCCAAAGCGGTTGTAGATAATAAAATTCCGCCATTTATAACGCTCTCTAGGTCGCCACCTAGTAAGCCTTCAACTATATAAGTTAAGATTGGATTTTCGTCGCCGTAGGTTTTAGTTTTATTTTCAGCTGTAATAGTTAATGGTGCTTTTGTTATATCCCAAGTTAGCTGAGTATTATTAGCTCCGCCCCATGAATAGTTTGCATCAAGCAAAACAGAAATAACATAACTTGTTCCACTAACATTTCGAGCAGAAGTTTCGCCGGTTACTGTCATAATGCTAGTGTTTAAATTATTAAAGGTTGGTGTTATGTTTTCGCCATTATAAATAAAAGAACTTTTTACTAATGTTGGTTTAACAACTCCGCCTTGTGGCGAAATTGTTAAAGTTCCCGAAACAAACACAAATTCATAGTTAGCACATAAAGCAGTGCCTGTTGAAACTGTTATTTCATAATTGCCAATTCCAACACCAGCAGTTGCTGTGGTGGTTATTGCAAACACACCTGAAATAGCACCGCTTAGTTGACTATCGCCCTCTTTAAACCCGTCAAAATTTAAGTCGGTTGTGGTGCCAGCATCTCCATTGAACGATGGAATAGCCTCACCATATTCAATGGTTTTATCAAATGCGATTACTGTTAAAGTTGCTTTTGTTATGGACCAGGAAATGTTTTTGTCAGCAGTTGCATCACCACTAGCCCAATTATAGTTATTACTATTTATCAGTGATAAAGTTGCAGTGTAAGAACCAACATTAGTTTGCTTATGACCTGTAACGGTTATAAGGCTTTCATCGAATAATGTAATAGGAAGCTCTTGTTCTAATCCGTTATACACAAAAGAAATTACACCGCTTGCTGTTGGAACTGCTATTTTCCTTGCGTAAATACTCCAATCAAAAGTTAGGGGATTACTTTTGTCGTTTGCCCACATATAATTATTGGTATCTTTTAAAGAAACATAAGTAGTATAGTTCCCAACAGTAATTTTTTCGTTATTAGTTATTTCATATAAGATTTCTTCACCTGCAATAAAAGGAAGAATCAATAGTGTGTGAGAATCACCATTATATTCAAATTCGATTTCACTATTAATTGTTGGAATTCCAACTGTGGATTTTAATATTTCCCAATTAATTTCAACTGGTTCAATATCTCCGTTTATCCAAGTGTAGTTTGCATTTTTTAAAGTTATAATTGCATTATAACTGTTAGCATTTACACCTGTATTCCCTGTTATATTCATAGCAAAATTATTAAAGTTTTGAATGTTTAGTGTTTGTTCAACGCCATTATATATAAGCGTGCGGTCTTCAACTAAGGCTGTTGGCTTAATTAATTCTTGTGCTGTTATTGTCAGTGTGCCTGTATAAAAATCTATGTTATAATTATCAAAACTAGGGGAACCAACAAGAGTGATAGGATAAACTCCAATATCACTATTAACCGTGGCAATAGTTGTAAGGGTGATAATATTTAAAATGCTCTCATCATCTTTTAAGCCACTATGAGTAAAAGTAAGAACAGGAAGTTCTCCGCCATAAACTTTTACTTTATTATCCGCTGTGATTATTAAAGTGGATTTTATTATCTCCCAATTAATACTAAATAATTTTTCGCTCGCATCCTCCCACTCGTGATTATTATCAAGCGTTATTGTTATAACATAATTTCCTACATTTTTTTGATTTATGTCTCCTGCAGTTGCCATAATTGACATATTAAAGTTTGTTAGCCTTGAAATTATATTAATATTTGCGCCTTCATACACTATTTGAGCAGGTGTTAGTGTTGGTTTAACTATGCCACCTTTTGGCGTAACTGTTAACTTCCCATCATGCAATTCAAAATTATAGTTTTGTGATGTTGGTAAAACGCTTGAAATAATAATATCATACTCGCCAACAATGGAAGTTTCGTCAACCGTTGTTGCACTTCCTTCAAAAATAAAACTTCCCACTATTGAATTTGTTTCATCATCTCCTATTTTAAAGCCGGCAAATGACACATCAAAAGTTGGCAATTCATCATCGCCATAAGTCATAGTTTTATTATTAGCGGTAACTATTAAATTTGCTTTGGTTATTTGCCAAGAAATTGCTATATTGTCTGTGCTTTCTTCTGCGTTATCCCATCTATGGTTATCTTTATCTAACAAAGAGATTGTTAACACATAGTTATTTACATTTTCTGCTTGATTACTATTGTCAAGTATTTCCATATCGGTTGCATCAAAGTTGTTAAGTTGTAATGTTTGAATTTCGCCATTATAAATAAGGAAAGATTCGATTGCAGTTGGAATAGTAAGTTTTGCAGGTATTATTTCCCACGCTAACGAAATATCATTTCTCGTTCCATCATCCCACATAAAGTTTGCATCTGTTAATCTGACTAACGCAAAATATGAGCCAACAACAATTTGCGATTGAACTATAACTTCATAATAATCTTCATCACCTGCCATTGCTGGTAACACGGTAGGAATTTGAGCAGTGTTTTTTATATAAACTAAATTGCTTTGAATTATTGGCGAAAGTAAAACTGCTTCTCCTATACGCCAAGTAAATTCTATTATTTCGTTAGTTCCGCCCACCCATTGATAGTTATCTAAATCATTTAAAGATACTGTTGCTGTATACTCTCCTGCCTCTGTTTCTTTATGCCCACTAATAAGCATATTGCTATCTACACCAATAACATTAAGGATTTTTTCCGTTCCATCGTATGCAAAAAGAATACTACCGCTTACTGTTGGTTTTGTTAGTAATTTATGAGTTACTGTTAGTTTTCCGCTTAAAACTGACAAATTATAGTTTTCTGCTGTTAAAGCATTCACAAAATAAATATCGTACGGACTATTATTTACCGGACTATTTAAAAGCGCGGTTGTTTGAAGTTCTATTCCTCCTAAAATTACTGTATTAATATCTGCCGTAATATCATCGCCAACTAATCCCTCTACTTTATATGTTAACAACGGATTGGCGGAATTATAAATTTTAATTTTATCTTCTGCTGTGATAGTTAAGTTTACTTTTAAAATTGACCAATTTAATATTATTGTGTTATTAGAATCCTCTTCCCCTTCTTCTAATTTCCATGCATAGTTTTCATTTAACTCTATAATAATTTCATAACTTATTTCATTAACATTTTTTGCTAGTATTGTGCCCGTTTTAGTCATAATCTCGCTATCGAAGTTAAGTATGACAGGCGTTATATCTTCCCCTGCATAATTAAAAATTGATTGTTCAAGCGTTGGCTTAATAACTCCGCTTTGTGGCAAGATTGTTAAAACACCTTTAACAAAATTAAATGCATAGTTAAGCGAGTTTGCCGAACCTATTTCAATATTAATATCATACTCATCCGCTCCACTAGCGGCAGTCGCCGTCG
>CALNBM010000052.1 GCA_937874195.1 uncultured Clostridia bacterium
GAAATTGAATTGCCCGTATCTGTAATCCTTTCCAAAATGGAGAAAAGGGGTCTAAGTATCCATTGGGAGAAATTAACAACATTAAAAGAGGATTTAGAAGAGGAGATAGATAAGGTCCAAAAGGAAATATATGATATTGTAGGACATGAATTTAATGTTAATTCTCCAAAACAACTTTCGGATATTCTCTTTCGTGAGTTAGATTTACCAAATAAATCAAAGGGGAGTACTAGAGAATCTGTATTAGATGGTATGCTAGGTATTCATCCCATTATTGAACAGCTTCTTTACTTTAGAGAAATTACCAAAGTACTTAATACATATATACAACCACTTTTTGAAAACAGTATTGTAAAGGAGGAGGGAATACATTCCATTCATACAGATTTTAAACAAACAGGGACAACCTCTGGAAGATTTTCATCTATTAATCCAAACCTTCAGAATCTACCACTAGAGGGAGTATGGGCTAAAAGACTGAGAGAGTGTTTTGTACCAAGAAAAGGCTTTAAACGCAATGCTACACGCCAAAAATGGTATTCTCGTTGCCCCTTGTGGCAGTGGTAAGACCGAAATTGGCGTAGCGCTTATAAAAGCCATTGGCGGGAAAGCACTTTGGCTCACACACACGAGCGACCTATTAAGGCAAAGCAAAGAAAGGGCTGAGAAATATTTTCAGGGAGATTTTGGCACAATTACCGAAGGTCAAGTAAATGTTGGGCAAGACATTACTTTTGCCACAATACAAACAATGTCGAAAATAGATTTAGAGCAATATAAGAATGTGTTTAGTGTGATTATCGTTGATGAGGCAAGCCATTGTGTTGGTAGCCCTACAAAGGTGCGTATGTTCTACAAGGTATTGAGTGCCTTATCAGCACGCTACAAGTATGGGCTTACTGCCACCCCACATAGAGCCGACAATTTAATGATTTGTGCTTACTCGCTACTAGGCGACAAAGTGTATGAGATATTCGATAGCGAGTGTCCTACTCTCACTCCTACTTACGAGCCACTTATGATAACCACACAAATACCAAAGATTATCATTGGCGAAGACTTAGTTACTCACGAGCCAACTTACCGAGAGCCTTATATCGACACTGATGGCACGATTATTTATTCAAGCCTTATTAAAGCTATTAGCGAGAACGAGCCACGCAATACCTATATCGCCCACCTTGCTGGCGAGTGTATGGCACAAGGCAAACACATAATTATCTTATGTAGCCTAATTACGCAAGTAAAGGCACTTGTAAGAGCAATTAATGGCAGTGTGGAACTAATAGGCTCAACACCTAAAAAAGAGCGTGAGCGAGTGCTTAAAGGCGAAAATAATTGTATTGTCGCAACATACGCTCTTGCCAAAGAAGGCTTAGATAAGCCAATACTTGATACACTTATTCTTGCTAGCCCACAAAAAGACTACACTATCGTAAAGCAAAGCATAGGGAGGGTAAGGCGTGCTTATAAGGGCAAGACAAGTTGTGTCGTGTATGATATAGTCGATAGTAATATCGGCTATTGTCTAGGGGCATTTACCAAAAGGAGAAGAATTATAAATGGAAATTAGTGAAAAGATTAAAAGAGCAAGAAGAGCCTTACTTCTTACCCAACAAGAAGTAGCTGATAAGGCGGGAATAGATATTGCTAATGTGTGTCGATTAGAAAACGGCAAGAGCCATAGTGAAACCGCGATTATTAAGGTTTGTAAGGTTTTAGGTATCGACTATGAATAAAGACTTCTTCTTATATAACCGGCTTGGTTATGTGGTTAATGATAAAAAGAGCAATATTGCCCTTGGCGATATTAATAAAGTTTGTAAAGAAGTTAGCCTTGTCGATAAGTATCGTTTGCCTTGTATGCGTGTAAAAATGTGTGTTGGCACTATTGGAACACAAAAATGTTTCTTGTCTGTATGCTCCACAGAGTTTAATAGCGACAAGCAACATGTGTATATTGAAGTGCGCCCTACAAGCGAGATAGCTGATATGCGAAAAATCTTCCATATCATTAAAGAAACCTACAAGGCGAACATAAATAATTACACAAAAGAAAAGCACTCCTAATAAGGAGTGCCTTTTTTATTCTTCTTTTTGCTCTTTTAGGACTTCGGCGATTTGCCCGTTTTCTATCATTTTGAGCCAACGTGAGTGTTTCTCTTCTTCTTTAATAATAAAGCCAAACGCCTTGTTATAAGGCTCACGATCATTATCGTTAATTACTTTTAAAACATTTTGATAGCCAGTTATTGCTTCTAATTCATCCTTGTCTAAACCTTTTGCCATAAGAGCGATTTCTTCTTTGCCAACTTTATAATCACACTTAACAATAAAGTCATTTAATTCTTCGCTATACATACTAGGCACTCGCATAAAGCGATATTCCTTTTCTTCTTCCTCTCTACGTTTAAACTCTTTGGCTAAATCTTCTTTTTCATTATGGAACATAAAACAATTCTCCTTTGTTTCTTTTATTATATTATTTTCTCGTAATTAATTAAACTATCTTTCAAAGGCTTGTAATTTCATTTTAGCCTTTCCAAGTTAGCAGGGATAAACCCTGCTGATTAATTAAAAATCAGACTGACATCTCTACAAATCAAAAGCAAAGGAAACTCCGTGAGCACTACTAGCACCGCTGTAACTGATACCACCACTAGTACTTACAGAACAGAAGCCATCGGAACTGCTCGAATAAGGAGAACGAAGCCACCAAGAACTAGCAGTTGTTCCGCCTTCGCCTTTATACTTAATTCTTGCGGTTTTGGTATTGTTATTAGCCCAATACTCGTATTGAGTTCCTTCAAGTGCGGCTGCTTGTGATTTAACACCAAACAATTCAGCTTCACTTAATAAGAATAGTTTATCACTTGTGTAAGTAATTGTCGCACTATTATAAACTTTACAATTTGCTTTATTAACTAGTTTTATAGCATTTTGAATATTTGTTGGCATTTGACTAAGAATATTTGGTAAAACATTAGTTCGCATTTTGGTTGCTTCCCAACCACCACTAGTAGTATCTGTATCGTTCATTTTATAATTAGTCGCTAGTAAGTATTTAAGTTCGAAAGTAAGGTTTGCTTTGCCTGTTCCATCCGTTAAGTCATCGTGATTAACACCAACGATTTGAACGGTATAAGCAACACCACCAATATCAAGTTGTTTAGTTTGCCCTAAATAAGTGCTATCAAATGCTTTATTTTTAGCAAAATCAATAATATCGTCCCAACTCAAATTAGCAATATCACTAGCAATAGAACGACTTTCGAATCTAGCACTATAACTATTAGCGCCAGTGATTTGTTTTGGATAAGCAACATCAACACCATTTAATTGCCAAGACTTGAATTCTGTTATAGTTGGCGCTACATAAGTAGCGGCAGGTTTTCCCATATCATCTTCTTTAAGCATTTCATTAAGCCCCTTATAGCAATTACCCCACTCGCTACCATTAACATTAAATGTTTGCTTGTAGCCACTTGTAGGCGCAGGAATATCGCCACTTCCTAGCACACTAACGCCACCAATGGTTTTAATGTTTGTGCCACTAACAAGTAATGGTTGTGTAGAAATAATAGTCATAGAGCCATCAGCGACACTATTAATAATTGTAATAATACACTCGTAATTTAAGACACTCGTAGTGTTATTCACACTATAAGAACCAAGTAATGTATAAGTTGTGCCATCATGCTTATAACTTAACTTTACAGGATTTAAATCGGTGTTAGTAGGAATAAATGTGATAATCGACTTTTTAGTTATAGCCGTAATTAAGTCGGCAACTGTTAATGAGTTAAAAGTAATTGTGCCATCAGTTGCTACTGTGCCATTGATATCAAAATTACTTATGATCGTTGGTTTGTTAGTTAAGTCATTATAAGACCCACTTGTTGCCACCGTGCTTAAAGTTGGTTTGTTAGTTAAGTCATTATACGAGCCACTTGTAGCGACACTTGCTAGACCACTAACATAACTTGCACTTAATTTATTAGTAGATGTGAATAAAGGTTGGTAAGTGCTTTGTGCCGTTGAAACCAATAAATAAAGCGACATATTAGGTGTTCCAACTAAATCACTATATAAGCCACTAGTTGCCACTGTTGATAAAGAAGGCTTATTGATTAAATCGGTATAACTCCCAGTAGTAGCAACTGTTTTAAGAGCAGGAAGGTTAAGCAAGTCATTATAACTACCGCTACTAGCCACTGTTGCGTAAGTAGGTTTGTTAGTTAAGTCATTATAACTTCCACTAGTTGCCACACTTGCTAGACCAGTTATATAAGTTGTGGCTATCTTATTACTAGCATTAATTAAAGGCTCGTAGGTTGCTTGTGCTGAAGCAATAGTTAAGTAGCCACTTAAATCTATTTCAAAGCCACCAAGTTCTTCCCAAGCACTATTGACCCAAATAAACTCGCTATAAATATCTTGTGTCGCACCACTTTTTGGCACGAGATAAATAACACCTGAATTGCCCGTTGTTGGTAAGGCACTAACTACTTGAACATCAAGTGTAGGAACGCTAGGACAATATAATTTTCCATTATAAATCTTAACTTCAACAACACTAGAAATATCGCTAATCGGAGTTGCTTTTACGACCCCACCAACGCTATTAGTAGCATAGTCAGTTTTATTAACATAGTTGCTATCATTAGTGAGTTCGCTTGTCTTTGTTGGTATTGTTGGCTTATTAGTTAGGTCATTATAACTACCACTAGTAGCAACAGTAGCAAATGTAGGAATATTATTTAAGTCAGTGTATTTCCCGCTTGTAGCAACAGTAGCAAATGTAGGAATATTTAATAAATCGCTATACTTACCACTAGTAGCAACAGTAGCATAAGTTGGTTTATTAAGTAAATCATTATATGAGCCACTTAAACCAACGGTGCTAATTGTAGGAACGCCACTTAAATCGCTGTATAAGCCACTATAAGCAACATTATTAAACACAGGCTTATTTAATAAGTCGCTATATAAACCACTAGTAGCAACAGTAGATAGGTCGCTAATATTGGCTTTGGTATCGAAAGTAGTCTTAATCGTGCCACTATCAGCGTAATTACTAGCAGTCTTGACAATAATATTGCCATTTGTTAAGGCACTTGTTTTTGCAAATTGAGATGGCATTTCTACGAGAGTTCTTGTTTCACTTGCAAAATCAAGGGCAACGATATAGAAAAGACCGCTTGTATTGTCTTGAACGACTTGTCCTTTATCAAAGGTTTGTAATTTTGCGGTTATATCGCTTGTAGAGAGCGATAATATATCTTGCCTATTAATTGTGGCAGGTATACCAAAAAACGCACTAGAATTGACCATATTGAAAACGGCATTGAATATCCAGCGATAGCCAACGCCATTAGTATATTTCTCGACTTGAAGCATATCACGCACTTTCATTGTGCCACTATTATTTAAAATATTTTGGAAATTAATCGTTGTGCCATTAATCACACAAAGCATTGTATTATCTAAATCAATATTCCCTGCTACATTAAAGTGTAAATCGAGTTCATAAGTAGTATTTTCTTTAAGTGTATAAGTATCGCTTGTTTCAAAAGTAATCACACTACCACTTAAACTTCCAGTTAAGTCAATTCGTTGTAAGCGACCGATATTTGTATCAACCGTTTCGCTTAAAGTGTCAATACTTGCTTTATTTTCGTTTATCGCACCACTAACTGTCTTACTAGTAGTTGTTAAAGTATTATCGGTTTTTGTTTGCGTAGTGCTTGCAGGGGCTTTTAAATTATTGAGTTCGTTTATACTGCCTGGAATAGTTTTGCTTGTTGTGGTTAAAGTGTTATCGGTAATCTTTTGGTATTCTTGCATATCGCTTTCGAGAATATCGACTTCATAAAAACCATACTCGCCACTAGCAACACTATTTACTTTACTAACCCAATAATCAGGCATATTAGTTTCTTTTATAAATAAACTATCGCCAACTTTATAAACACTATTTGTAGCACTCGCTAATGCTGTTTTCATAGCAAGATAAGTGTCGAAAGTATAACCAGTAGTTTTACCACTCGCAAGAGTATAAGCACTATCGGCTTTATCTTGGGCATTTGTTATTGCTGTGTCTTGTGTGGTATTCTTTTCGTTTAAAGTAGCGACATTGGTATCGGTATAAGTTTTTGCTTCGGTTAATTTACTCGCACTATCGACTTTCGTTTCGTAGGTTTCACTAGCACTTGCGATAGTTAAGTAATTATTTAGTTCGCCACTTGCCAAAAACTTGTTATCGGCTTCGGTTTTACTATATACAAGCGACTTGACATAAAAAGTATTTTTTAAATCAAGAAGGCTTTGTAAAGTTGATAAACTTTGTTTGGTAAGCAAAGTTGTAACAACACCATCAACAATAGTCGTTGATACGGAAGTAATTACATTGCCTGTATTTGTGTCAATCTTAGCATCTTGAGTATTATTTTTGCTATCAACATAAGTCTTATCAGCTTTGATACCAATATTTGCTTTAAGATAGTCGTATTGGCTTAAAGTAATTGTAGGGTCGCTTACAATATTGCTACTTTCGATATTGTAGGTAATTTCTCCATTAGCCACAATACTAGCATTAGCAAGAAAGCCACGAATTGTCATTGAGTGGTTTCCCGCGTTAGCAAGGTCGGTTGAAGTCATTGCATAAGCAAAAAACTTATAAGTTGTGAAATATTTAAAATATAAAAGTTTTCTACTTTCATTATAAGGAACTTCCTTATTCACAACTGACCCATAAGGATCATTATTCCAGTCATCTTGTTTAAAACTCGCATTAATAATTGCCGAGTTCTCAAAGTAGGCGTAGATAGTATTTACACTATCACTTCCTTGCCTTAATTCATCATCGTTAATAATCTCTTTTAATACACCATTTTCATTAAAGTATAAATACATATTTTTACCTCACTTTATTTAATTATAAGACTAATCTTTCTTAACCACACTAGCATTTTTCTTTTGCTCTCGGCGGTCAAGTGCGTAGTCGAACATATCAGCGGTTTCCCCTTTGCTTACTTCATAAGTCCATCCTGGCATTGGGTTAATCACAATAGCAACCGTCCAACAAAGGATACAAACACCTAATACTTGTAATAGTTGGTCTATCGTATCCCTAGCGCAATATAAGCCGTATAGACAAGCACTAAGTGGCAAGATAAGGAATAATAACCCTTTTACAATTTGCTTCCAATACGCCCACTTCTTGACCTTTAAAAGGTAATTTAGGAATATGGCAAGGAATACAAAGAGTATTAGCCCACAAAATAACGCCCACCCACTTACAGAGATTTTTGTTACTTTGCTAAAAAGCCCATATCTCCACGCTACAAACACTATTGGTAGTAAGCAAAATACTACCCAACCAACAAATCTTACCCAAAATATTTCTTTATCTTTTTTTGTTTCCATACTTACTCCTCCATAAGATATTTAATTTCTAATTTTAAATTATCGTAATAGACCTTTTTATTATATAGGTCAAATACACCGCCTTGCCAAACTATATCCCCAAATGCGTTTTTGCCAATAATGCTAGGATACCATATACAAGTATCGTTGCTTTGAATACACCCATAAGCGTTATAACCAATAAAATTGTGGTAATAAGTTGTGTTGTTAATATGCTCGACAACACTATCGCTATTAAACACATACCAATCATTAGGTTTATCTACTCGAACATATTTAGCACCAAAGTAGCAAAAATCTGTTTCTTCTACTTTGCTACCACAACTAACTAAACTACAAGTAAGCACTACTAATAACGCTAATAAAGTTTTTTTCATACTTTCGTCTCCAATTTATTTGAGTTGTCTTGTAATTTCATATACTCTTCGTTTTCTCTCTTCACACGAGCTTCAAACTCTTTTTTAGCGAGTTCTTGTTCGCTTAAAGGTTTAAAGTTAATATCACTATGATATTGTCTTTGGACATCTATTTTTTCGAGTATGTATTCGGCATCAATATCGTTCATTTGGCAACCAACGAAGAAGCCCATAAAACCTGCGCTACTAAAACAAAAAAGTCTAGTAAAGAGTTTCATTAAGGTTTCGCCAATGCTTTGCGTTCCGCCGGTTGGTATTAAAGCACCGAAGATTAAACCACAACCAACAACAAGCATTGACTTTGTAAGAACACTCCATAAAACCGTGCTACTCTTTTTCTTTTGTTGATTTGCTAACTTCTCACTAGGGGTCTTATCAGTATCAATTTTACTTAACTTTCTCCAAGTGCTAGGGTCGACAAAGTTAATAACTTCCTTGCCATCTAAAATCTCTAAAATTAATTTATATTGTTTTTTATTGAGTTGTCTAAAAAATATTCCATCAATTTTATTAGGGTCTTTAAGTAATCGCTTTAAATCGCTATGACCTAAATCTAGATATTTCTCATTCTCAATACTTAAATAGTGTAAAAGTCTTGTGTAGCGACTATGTTGGTCGCGTGGCTCTAAAACTTGTTTTATCCATTGGTCGAACCCTGTAATCTTATCGCCGACATTTTCTTCAACACTTTTATCAAACTCTACTCGTGCCTTAGCAAGATTACTAATATCCGTTGCTTGGTTGTAGGCTTGTCCTATCATGATTAAACAAACTTCGCCTAAAATCGTAAGAGCAACATTAATTATCTCATCGCTAATAAACCCTGCGGTATTCCATTTACTAGGATCTATCATTAGAGGTACGATAGAACTTACAAAGATTATAGCCACACCTATAATAAGTGCCGTAACACCTAAAAGCATTTTCTTTGTAAGAAACTTTTTCGCTTTTTCGCTTGTGGTTAAACCGCTATTACTCATAATTTTTTTATCCTCTCATATAATTCTAAAACTATCCATACGAAAATAAATACACCTAACCCTGTATAAACCCATAAAGCCCACCTAGAATAAAGCCAAGCAATAACATCCGCACCAGTAAGAGCATACCCAATAGCCATACCAATAATAGCGATTACTATAAGCGATATTAAAACTATTGTGAATATCTTATTTCGTAGTTTCATTGTTAAATGCTCGTTCCATCATTAGTAGTTTCTTTAATAATCATATCATCTACTTTGCTAATTGCTTCTTCTTTCTTCTCTTTGGTTGCGGTAGCAGTTTCTTTAACATTTTCGGTTGCTTCATCGGTAATATCTTTATCAATTACTCCTAAACTAGAAATAACTTCAAGAATTGCCAAACGACTTGCTTCATCATCTTTTTGAGCAAGAGCAATAATTTTAATTAAGGCTTTCATAATATCGTTTTGGTTCTTTGCGGTTTTTAAAATGCTTGGAAGGTATGCTTCAATATTTGCCTTTTGTTCATCGCTTAATGCTACTTTATCTTCGGCAAGGGTCTTCGCAATCATTTCTTGTACATTTTCAAGAGTAAGATTATTTTTCGCTTTAAGTTTCTTAAAATTGGCTAATAAACCAATAACCACACCTATATTAGTAAGCCAAGACATTATAAGACCTACAGTCTTAGCATCTAAGAACTCACTTAAAAGAGCTTCAATATCAAAACTACTATCTTCTTCGGTAGTCGTGTCGCTTGGTGTTTCCGTAACTTCGCCAGTAGTTGGTTCGGTTGGTGTTTCTTCCATAGTAATTGGCGCAAATGTTAAAGCGCCTATCAACATTAATTCTTTAATCATATTTTTAATTCTCCTTATTTAATGTAATCCTTGATTACAACGGCTAAATCACTAATCTTCTTATCATATTCATTCTTCATCTCGACAACTTTGGCACAAGTGTCGGCGTTCATCTTCTCAACGCTCTTAATTTCGGCGTTTTGAGTTTTAAACACAACACTTGGTTGTTTGACTTCCCATATATGCTTGTTTTTATTATACACAAGCATATCCCCGCCTTCTGGGAAGAAATCATCACTTACATTGATTGTTATTTTCATAACCTCTCTCCTTATTGTTTTTATTATATAATTAATCACACAGACATTAAATAACTAATCCATTGTAATTGCTCCTTTTTATAATTATTCACAATTAACATATTCTAACTAACCGTAAAATCTTTGGTAGAAACGGCATTATTGTAGCCTGGTTTGGAGAATGTGACTGTTATTAGCCCAGTTTCACCACTATAATCCCCTGGTACTGACAAACTAATATCTAGCCAATAATCTCCTTCGCAAGTTCCGCTACTTGACCCCATACTAAAATCGCCATCACCGACTACTGCACTAGATACACAATCTACATCGAAACCATTAATATTTTGAACTCTAAAACTTAATATAGTTTCAGTCAATGATTGGTCTATCTCGTTTGTTGTAGTGCTCACATTTGTTATTGAAGGGCTTAACATTTCTGATACACCATTAACTCGAATATTATGTGTTCCTTGAGTATAACCTGGCTTAGTTGCTGTTATTGTCTCTGCTCCGTCTCTTATGCCTGTGACTACACCAGTAGAAGAATTAACAGTTGCATAAGTTCCCGTCGAAGACCAAGACACCCCAATTAATGGAGTATTATGTTCAGGGTCATCAGTTTCATCATAGGCATAGAGATTCGCCGTAGAACCAACATCAACAGATGTTGCGCCTAAAATTATTAATGTATATGATTCTGGTGGTGTAGTACTAACCGTAAAATCTTTGGTAGAAACGGCATTATTGTAGCCTGGTTTGGAGAAT
>CALNBM010000053.1 GCA_937874195.1 uncultured Clostridia bacterium
CGAAAATTTAATTAAAGTCAGATGTTAAAATTATTATTGATGTGTAATATAAAAACGATTTTTTTTAAGTTATATGTGTTGAGTAGAAAAAATTTATTATTTGCTATAATCAAAATCTAGAAAGCGAAAGCCTAAGTTAAAAAAACACTTAGATTCTATAATAGTTAATGTAATAAATAAGGCAAGTAAACCACTTAAAAGTAAACTACTTGATAATTTCCACTGATTTGGAATCGTATATTGTGTCAAATAATCTTTTTTGCCAGATAGCTTATTTTGTTTTGTGGCATTAAATATTTTGTGTATAATTAAGATACTAATCAATATAGTTTTACTATGTGCTTATTTGCAGGAAAGAATATGGATATAAAAGAGATAATACGAAGAATAGGAAAAATTCGAAATCGAGCGAAATTGTCTGCGCGGGCTTTAAGTTTGGCGATTGGAAAAAATCCAAGTTACATTCACCTTTTAGAAAACAGCAAAACCAGTTTTGAGCCATCGCTGTCCACTCTGCTCAATATTATTGACAAATGTGGCTCCACTTTGTCGGAATTTTTTTCTATCGATATTAATGAGTACAGGCAAGATAAAGAAGTATTAGATTTTATTAAAACATTATCTCCGCATCAAAAACAAGCAATTTTGAATCTCTATGAATAATTAAAAAAGAAAAAAAGGAAAAAAATAATGAAAGTATTAATTTTTACCGCAAGTGCCGGAAACGGACACAACTCAACAGCTAAAAGAATTCGAGAAAAAATTTTAAAACATGATAGTAAAGCAGAAATTAAAATAGTAGATACTTATGAATCATACGCATCAAGAATAAAAGCTTGGACAATGAGTAAAGGATATTGTTTTGCTTGCAATCACCTATTGCCTGCTTATAACTATTTTTTTAAAAAAGCAGAAAAAGATTCTGAGTCAAATAAAAAAAGACGCATTAATAAAAAAATCAAAAGTTTGCCAAGTGGAATGCTAAATGAAATATATGATTTTCAACCCGATCTTATTATTTCCACTTATATTTTTAACACAGTCGCACTTGCAGAAATCAAAAGAAACCATCATATCCCTGCAAAGATTATGTGCATGACGCTAGATTATGGTATTTCACCATATTGGGAAAAAGGTGCGGAAGTACTTGATTATATGTTTTTAACAGACGATTATATGATTGAAACCTTCCTTAAAAAGGGGTATAAAAAAGAACAATTAATCTCATCGGGTATTCCTGTTGGCGAACAGTTTTCTCATACGCTTGATAGAAAGGAAGCAAGTAAGGCAGTGGGGTTGGACCCCGATATGTTTACAGTGGTTATAATGAAAGCAAGTTTTTTCCCGGTAAGCAATCAAAAAATTATCAATGAACTTAAAAAGGTGGAAAAAACCTTGCAAGTGGTGATTATTAATGGAAACAACAAGAAAGTTACCAATGACTTTGCTAAACGGTTAAAAGGAGCAAATCTTCATCATAAGGTAATTAATCTTGGTTTTACCAATCAAGTAGTGGAATATTTTAGCGTTGCCGACTTAGTTATTGGAAAAGCGGGCGGACTGTCCACAACAGAAACAATAAATTCCGGAGTACCAAGTATAATTTTAGATAAGTTGCCACAACAAGAAATATACAATAAAAATTATTTGGTTGATAACGGTTGCGCTTTATCAACAACAAAAAATGAGATTGCAAAAAATCTAAACTATCTGCTAAATAATCCCGATGAATATAATAGGCTAAAAGCAAACACGCTAAAATTAAGAAAAATAGATACCCTAAACATGATTTATGATATTATTAAAACAGTACCAAAGGCAGACTATTCAGGATTGAAAAAAAATAAAGATGTTATATAAAGAATTAAAAATAACTTTTATAAAGAGCTTTAAGTAAAACACCCTATTTAATGTTTTTAAACAACTAATTTTCTAAACTTAAAGCGAGCAGTGTATCATATTTTACCTGCCATTAAAAAACCTCCTATGTTTATTTTATTATGCATAGAAGGTTTTTTGTTTTACTATTTACTTTTATGGGTTTCAGTTCATATAAGCGTGGCTTTTAATTGTTACAAATTCATGTTTCCAGTTAGCTGATTATATAATTTGTCACGAACAAATTCGTTTGTTTTCTCGTAGATAATTCTGGTGTATTTAGTTTCCATAATTATAGGCTCTAGCTTGTCTGCAATAGGTTGAACAAAGCTCACCATTGAAAGAATCACAAAGAATGCACATATAACAAATAAACCTTTTGCAGCTCCAAATACAAGACCAAGTAAACGGTTCAAACCTTGCAGTGGAGAATCTTTATCTGTTAATGGATCAAGCAATGATCTTATTAATTGAATAGTTAAAAGAATGAGTAAGTAAGTTAAACAAATAACCAAAACTGTTGCTAAGAAGTGTGAAACCTTCTCCCTTGAAACTTCAAATGTGTTTAAAAATCGAATGTTTTCTTCGGTAATATGTAAAACATCTCTTAAAAAGTCGTTTACCCAACCATCAATATTATATAGTTGTCTAAGATAATTAGCGATGCGGTTACCTAAGAATATAGCAATTGCTAATGAAATAAAGGTATTGAACACGGCCAGCAAGCTATATACAAACCCTCGGTAGAAACCAGAAATCGCATATAAGCCGATAAAACTTAAAACTATTATATCGAGAACTGCCATTTTTTATTCCCCTTCAATTATAGATATTATATCATAAATTTTAAAAATTGCTATACTTTAAGATAAAAAAGTTTAATTAAGCTGATTTATATTTAATGTAAATAAATTTAAGTAAATTTACTTTTAGAGATTTCAGGATAGATTTAAATAATTATTTGTATATAAAAAATAATCTTTTTATAGTTTTAGTTTAATTTATCGGTGCTACCGTATCCACCAATGCGTTCAATGTTTTTAACATTATCTTCCGTGCAAGCTAAAAACTTCATAAAAATTCCCTGCCCAATTTTTTCACCTTTTTTAAAAGTGTAAGACTGGTTAAATGTGTTATGTAAACTAAAACCAATATTTCCGTCGTTGCTCTCATTACTGTAATAATCTGCATCAACAATACCGATTGAGTTTGTCATTTTTATTCCCCGTTTGCCCATGCCACTGGTAGAACATAGCATTAAAAATTCGTCGTCCATCATTTTTGCTTTTATGTTTGTCCAAACTAAGTAGGTGTTGTTTGCTTCAATTGTAAATTCTAAGGGAGCAAAAAAATCATAACCAGCAGATTTTAGGGTTGAGCGAATAGGCATTTGCGGTTTGTCAACCTCATACTTAATAGCATCTTTTCTAACGATTTCAAATTTTCTCATTTTCTCTCTCTTTAGTGAATAATTAATAGTCCATTTTAGTTTTATCAAATAATGCTTATTTTTTAGTTGGTTTCCATTTAAGATGTTTTTTTATTAGAGATATAATAGCATATTTTAATATGTTTAACAAAATATAAAGATTAAATTTTCACATATTAAACATTAAATCTAAACAAAATAACATCGCCGTCTTTAACTATATAGTCTTTTCCCTCAATTCGCATAAGTCCTTTTTCTTTTGCGCTTAGCGCAGAACCGCTTTTAACCAAATCATTATAACAAACAACTTCTGCTTTTATAAATCCTCTTTCAAAATCGGTATGAATTTTTCCCGCTGCTTGCGGTGCTTTAGTTCCGTCGACTATTGTCCATGCTCTTACCTCCGGTTCACCGGCGGTTAAATAACTGATTAAACCAAGCAACTTATAACCAGCAAGAATTAATTTATCTAATCCCAAGTGAGTGATGCCTAATTCACCTTTAAAGATTTCAACTTCTTCTTCCGTCATCGTGGAGAGGTCTTCTTCTAATTTTGCAGAAATAACAATAACTTCGGTGTTCTCCGCTCTGGCATAATTTTTCACTTGCTCAACATATTCTTGCTCACGCACATCTTGGGTGGTAATATTCTCGGATATGTTAGCGCAGTAAATAACAGGTTTTGCCGTTATAAGAGAAAAACTATTTATAAGTACGCTTTCTTCTTTGGTTGCGTTATATGCTTTCACGGGTTGTTCATTTTCTAAAGTGGCGGATATTTTTTTTAAAAGTTCCGCTTCCGCTATTAGTTTTTTATCGCCATTTTTCATAGATTTTTGAACCCGTTCTAATCGTTTGTTCACTATTTCTAAGTCGGCCAAAATAAGTTCAAGGTTTATATCTTGAATATCTTTAATTGGATTCACCATTCCATCAACATGTATGATTTTGCCATTTTCAAAGCATCGCACAACATGGATTATTGCATCCACCTCCCGAATATGGCTTAGAAATTTGTTGCCTAAACCCTCTCCTTTGGATGCTCCTCTAACCAGTCCTGCAATATCAACAATTTCTAGAATTGCAGGTGTTAACTTTTTTGAATTATATAACTTTTGTAAAACTGTTAGCCTTTCATCGGGAACATTTACTATGGCAACATTTGGCTCTATAGTGCAAAAGGGATAGTTCTCACTTGGTATACCTTTTTTTGTTAATGCATTAAATAAGGTACTCTTTCCAACATTTGGTAGTCCAACAATTCCAACTTTCATGTTATCTCCTTTTAGCGATAACAGTATAGCATAAAATACACTTTTGTTAAACAAAATTCTGTTTAACAGTGTTATATGTGGATTTTTTATGATATAATATTTATTGAACTAAAAAATTTAATATGAGGTAGATTATGAGCTTTTTAATTCTCTTAATTTTAAGCATTGTTCAAGGTGCCACAGAGTTTTTGCCTGTTAGCAGTTCGGGGCATTTGGTACTCCTGTATAGAATATTTGGAGTGGAAGGAAATTTGATTTTTTTAAGCGTTCTTTTGCATCTTGCCACTCTTTGCTCGGTTGTTTTTGTTTATAGAAAAGACATTTTAAAACTTATAAAAAAGCCTTTTAATAATTTAACTTTATGTTTAGTTATTTCAACACTAGTAACACTGCCTATAGTTTTCTTTTTATTAAAGCCTATTGAAAATTCATTTAGTGGCGGTACTCTTATGTGGGGATTTCTTATAACTGCAATTGTTCTAATAGTGAGTGAAACCCTTACCAAGTCATCAAAAGGTGATAAGCAAGTGTCGGGAGGTGGCGATAATATATCTATTGAAGAAAATAGTGTTACTAAAAAACAAGCAGTTGCAATGGGTGTTGCGCAAGGGTTAGCGGGTTTTCCAGGAATTAGTAGAAGTGGTGCAACTATTTCAACAGGACTAATGACCGGTGTTAAAAAGGAGTTTGTGGCAAATTACTCGTTTTTAATGTCAATACCTATCATTATAGCGTCAATGTTATATGAATTGTATAAATATTTTAACACGCAAGCACCTCTTGGATTTTCTACTGTCGAACTTATTGCTTCGTTTATTATAACATTTATTATAGGAGTGCTTTGCATAAAGGTTATGCTTAAATTTATAAAAAAGCAAAAACTTTACTTTTTTTCATTTTATTTAGTTGCACTCGTTTTGTTTATTATTATAAATGACAATTTGCTTTTTTGGTTTTAAATAAATACTTTTAGTTGACAAAACCTGATTGCTGTGATAAACTTTCAAGCGAGCCACATAAAATAGGCAAGCAAGAGTTTTAACTTAAAAAAATTATTTTGACTAAAATAATATTGCAAGGGAAACCGCCTTTGTTTAGTGAGTTTGGGTAGAGGAGGTAAAATTAATGTATGCTATAATTGAAACTGGTGGAAAGCAATATAAAGTTTTCCAAGATGAACTAATTAAAGTTGAAAAGATTTCGTCAAATATTGGAGATAAATTAGACTTTAAAGTGCTAATGCTAGTTGATGGCGAAAATGTTACAATAGGGGAACCTTTTGTGGCTGGTGCTAAAGTTGTTGCTGAAGTTGTGGAACACGGAAAAGCTGATAAAATTACTGTGTTTAAATATAAGGCAAAAAAGAATTATAAAAGAAAGCAAGGTCATAGACAGCCTTTTACAACAATCAAAATTGTTTCGGTTGGTTAAAATGACTACTATTGAATTTTTCAAAAATGAAAATAGCGAAATACTAGAAGTAAAATGTCATGGTCATTCAGGATTTGCAGTTCACGGTAAAGATATCGTATGCGCTGCAATATCTGCAATGGTGGGCTCATGCGCGTTAGGATTAAAAGAAGTTTCAAAATTAGATATAGTTTATTTTAGTGATGATAAAATAGGCAAGTATGAAATAAATCTGCCTAAAAATATTAGCGAAAAATCTATGTTTAGTGCTCAAACTCTTTTAAAAACCTTATTAGTATCCCTGTTAGATTTAGAGAAAAGTTATCAAAAAAATCTAAAAGTTAAGGAGTACAATTATGTTTATTAATATACAGTTGTTTGCTCAAAAGAAAGGTCAAGGAACCAGTAAAAACGGACGAGATAGTAAAAGTAAGCGTCTAGGCGTTAAGCGTTACGACGGACAAGAAGTTACCGCAGGTTCAATTATTGTTAGACAACGCGGAACAAAGATTAATCCGGGTAAAAATGTTGGTTGCGGAAAAGATCACACTTTATTTGCTAAAACCGATGGAATGGTTAAATTTGAGCATGAAACAAAAGATAAAAAAAGAGTTAGCATTATTGAAGCTAACTAATTGATTAAACACAGTCTGCAATATAGACTGTGTTTTTTTATTGCATTTTAAAAAATAGTTTCCCGTTCTAGCGTGATATTTACTTTATTTTTTTTAACAAAACTAAAATCTTTTTAAATATTTACCAGTTTTTTTAAAAAAACCATACAAATTTGTCATATATTATGTTATTTTGTTTTTAAAAAGACTTTTTTATAATTATAATTATTTTATTGGATAAGGAGGTAACTAATGAAAAGCATAGGTACAATGTCAATAGGTATTAAGTCGCCTATTATAAAACAAGGTTATAATTTAGTGGATGTAGTTTACGATAGCGTTCTTAAAGCAATTAAAGAAAACAACCTAACAATAGACAACAACGATATTGTTGCTGTAACAGAAGCAATATTAGGAAAGAGTCAGGGTAATTTCGCAACATTAGAACAAATTAGTAAAGATATCAAACAAAGATTTAATAACCCTAAGACGATAGGAGTTGTGTTTCCTATACTTTCAAGAAACCGCTTTGCATTAATATTACAGGCTATAGCAATGTCATGCGAAAAAGTGGTTGTGCAATTATCGTATCCAAAAGATGAAGTAGGAAACTCGCTCGTTGATGAAACTATGTTAAAAGATATTAATTTTGATTTTTTTAACGAAGTTTTTACAAGCAAGGATTTCATAAAAAAGTTTGGAAAGTATAAGCACCAATTTACAGGCGTTGATTACATAGAATATTATCAATCTATAATAGGAAAAAACGGATTAATTATTTTAAGCAATAACCCTTGCTCAATAATTAAATATACATCTACAATAATAAACGCAGATATCCATACTCGTGCAGAAACTAAAAAAACACTATTAAAAGCAGGCGCAAACGTTTTATCTTTAGATGATTTAATGATTTCTAGTGTGGATGGAAGTGGTTATAACAGCCAGTATGGATTATTAGGTAGTAATGTTTCTACTCAAACCAAGTTAAAACTTTTTCCAAAAGATTGCACCGAATTTGTGAATAAATTAAAACACAAGTTTAAAGAAAGTTTAAATAAAAGTGTTGAGTGTATGATTTATGGCGATGGTGCATTTAAAGACCCAGTAGGTAAAATATGGGAACTTGCTGATCCAGTAGTATCTCCAGCTTTCACAGATGGACTAGAAGGACAGCCAAATGAAGTTAAATTAAAATATTTAGCAGACAATGATTTTGCTGACTTAAAAGGAGAAGAGTTAAAACAAGCAATCTCCGATTATATCCGTCACAAAGACAAGGATTTAGTAGGTCAGATGGTAT
>CALNBM010000054.1 GCA_937874195.1 uncultured Clostridia bacterium
ACTGCAGTTGTTTTAAGGAGGAATGCATGAAGTTAGAAAAAATGACATTGGAAGAATTAAAAGAGATATTAGAAAAGCAAACTTATTACGAGTATGAAATAATATCTTACTGGAGAGATGCCGATACAATAAACGTTAAAGGCTTAAAGAATAACGATAGAGCACATATAGACTTTTCTTTTTACACATGCGACACTAGGAACGCAAAAAAAGGAACAATGTTTATAGGAGTAGGGGCATTTAATTCAATCGGCGGGCAAGGAAAACCATTAAATAGCATCGAAGAACTTATAAACTGGGTAAAAAACCTTGACCATTGGTTTGGATATAAAATACCAAGAAAAAGGAAGCAAGTAGAACAATTAAGTTTATTTTAGGAGGGTGAGAAATTGGAAGAAATAATAAAAAAAGATAGTTATGTGATATACAATGGCTCAATGCTTGATATGTTAGATGTTGTTGAAAAAGAAAGCGTTGATAGCGTAATAACTGATCCGCCATATCATTTGAAAAGCATATCCGAAAGATTCGGGAAAGAGAATAGTGCAGAACCTCAATTTGGTAAAGATGGCTCGTTTAATAGATTGTCTAAAGGATTTATGGGGAAAGTTTGGGATGGTGGAGACATTTCTTTTAATCCCGATACATGGGAAAAATGTTTTGAAGTTTTAAAACCGGGTGGATATTTATTGGCATTTGGTGGCAGTAGAACATTCCATCGAATAGCAGTTGCCATTGAAGATGCTGGTTTTGAGATTAGAGATACTATTATGTGGATTTATGGTAGTGGGTTTCCGAAAAGTATGAATATTTCAAAAAGTATAGAAGCAAAAGAAAAATATGGTAAATCAAACACAGTTGTTAAAAGAGTAGTAGAGCAAGAAGGCAATGGAAAAGCCTATTCTATTAAACAAACTAATAATGGGGCTATGGGTGAAATTGTTGAAACGATTAGAAAACATTATAGTCCTAATAGTGCCCTCGCTCAACAATATAAAGGGTGGGGAACTACTTTAAAACCTGCATACGAGCCTATAATCGTTGCAAGAAAACCGTTTAATTCAAGCGTGGCAGAAAACATTATTAAGTATGGAGTTGGTGGAATTAATATTGATGAGTGTAGGGTTGATTATAATGGTGAAATCCCAAATGTTGGTGGTAGAGGTAAGCACACTAGAGGAGAAGGATATGGTTTTAGGGCATTAGGAGAAAGTGTTGAAGCGAATAATTTGGGTCGTTTCCCTGCAAATGTTATTCACGATGGAAGTGAAGAAGTGATACAAGGATTCCCAAGCGGTGGGAAAAATGGGTCAATATCAAGACCTTACAAAATTAATAATCAAGTTTATGGCGATTATGGTTATTGTAATAAATGGGATGCTTATCAAGATAGTGGTAGTACTTCAAGATATTTCTACCAAGCAAAAGCATCCAAAAAAGACCGAGATGCAGGGCTGGAAGTGGCGGGGTTTGAAGAAAAAACGACAGGCGAATTACAAGGTGGAAGAAAAGAAGGCAGTGCAGGAAGTGTTATGAAAGACGAAAATGGGGAAAGGTTAAACCCTTATGCAGGATCTGGCTCTGTTAAGAAAAACATCCATCCCACAGTAAAACCTTGTGAATTAATGCAGTATTTAGTTAGATTAGTTAGTCCTAAAGGTGCAACAATACTCGACCCGTTTATGGGCAGTGGATCAACAGGTAAAGCTATAATGTTTGAAAATAGAGAACGAAATGCAAATTATAAATTCATTGGTATTGATTTAGAAAAAGAATATTGCGAAATCGCCAATGCTAGAATTGATTACGCTTTAAACAAGTATGAATATGATTTAGAACAAGAAATTAAGAAAGCGGAGAAATTAGGACAGTTAAGGTTGTTTTAAATTAGGAGGAAAGAAATTGAATAGCGTAATACTTATGGGGAGATTAGTTAAAGACCCAGAATTAAAAAGAACAAACAGTGATGTACCATATCTGCAGTTTACAGTTGCAGTTCAAAGAGCATATCAAAAAGGCGGAGAAAAGCAAACAGACTTTATTAACTGTGTTGCATGGCGACAAACAGCCGAGAATATAGCAAAATATTTTAAAAAAGGTCAACGTATTTTAGTTGAGGGAAATATCCAAGTTAGAACCTATGACGATAAAAGCGGAGTTAAACATTACATAACCGAAGTTGTAGTTGATTCATTCGAGTTCATTGAGCAAAAATCAGATACACAACAACAAAATAATAATTATGGTAATCAAAGCCAAAGTTATGATAGACCACAAAATCAAATGCCTAATCAAAATCAAA
>CALNBM010000055.1 GCA_937874195.1 uncultured Clostridia bacterium
AACTATATAATGTTTTAGGAGTGGGTATGTTAAACGAACTAAAAGTGGACGATAAAGATTTTTTATTAATTTTTGTACATATGTGATTTTAAGTTTATTAAAACATTTGTAAATTGCTTTGATTTTTAAACATAAAAACGATTCTTATATATTTTCATTCTGTCATTGTGTGTATTTATATAATTTATAGGTTTTACATTAAAAGCATTGCATCCCCGAAACTAAAAAATCTATATTTATTTGCAACTGCAATTTTATAAAGTTCCAAAGTTTCTTTTCTACCAATAAAAGCAGAAACTAACATAAGAAGAGTGCTTTTAGGCAGATGAAAGTTTGTTATAATTGCATCAACAATCTTAAACTTATATGGTGGATATATAAAGATATTGGTTTGCTTTTTTGTTGGTATTAACTTACCATTCTCACAACAGCTTTCTAACACTCTAACAGAAGTTGTTCCAACCGCAATTATTTTTCGGTTTTCTTTTTTTGCAAGGTTTATTATATCGGCAGATTTTTTAGAAACTTCCACATATTCACTGTGCATGTGATGGTGCAATATATTTTCTTCACTAACAGGCTTAAAAGTTCCAAGTCCCACATGGAGTAACACTTCAACTATTATCACACCTTTTGCTTTAATTTTAGCAAGCAACTCTTTTGTGAAATGCAATCCTGCAGTTGGAGCAGCACTGCTCCCAAAAAATTTAGAATACACTGTTTGATACCTGTTTTTATTTTTTAAAGACTGTTTAATATATGGAGGCAACGGCATTATACCAATTTTATCAAGAATTTCTTCAAAATTACCTTCAAAATTAAAGCTTGCAATTTTTGTGTCATAGTTTGTGTTTTCAATTATCTTACATGATAGTTCATCACTTATTTTAATAACAGTTCCAACTTTGCATCTTTTTGCAGGTTTAACTATAACTTCCCAATCTGTTAAATTAATTTTTTTAAGAAGCAATAGTTCAATCTTTGCTTTTGTGTCAACTTTTTCACCGTATAGTCTAGAAGGCATTACTTTTGTGTTGTTTATAACTAACACATCACCTGCACTTAAATAATTAATAATATCATGAAAAGTTTTATGCTCCACTGTATTACTTACTTTTGAGCAAACAAGCAACCGAGAACTATCTCTAGGTTGGAGTGGTGTTTGCGCTATTAAATTTTCTGGTAAATAGTAATCATAACTATTTAAGTTTAAATTTTCATCAATCATATTAATGCTATTATTTTTAAAGGTTTAATTTCATATTAGTTAAGGTTTTTTTGCATGAAATATTTTTAAGCCTTGCAGAAATATAGTTGTACATACTCCTTAATTCTAACCGTGTATTACCGACATTTGGGTACAGATGCTTTTTGCGTGCGTTAAGATAATCGAAACTTTATTATTTATCTTTATTAAGTATTTTTTTATATCATTTTTATTCTATCCAAATATAACCGACATTTGGGTATAGAAGTTTTTTGCGTGTGTTAGATAACTATAACTATTATTATTTATCATTTTTAAGTATTTTTTATATCATTTTTATTCTATCCAAATATTACCGACATTTGGGTACAGATGCTTTTTTGCGTGCGTTAGATAACCGAAACCTTATTATTTATCTTTATTAAGTATTTTTTTATATCATTTTTATTCTATTGATTAAACTAGTATCTTTAAACAAATTAATATTTTAAATAAACAAGCAAATTAATATTTCAAAACAGTGTTAAATTGCACTAGCAATTTCAATTATTATCAACATCATCAATATATATTTTTAAATAATCTTGTTTTTGTTGAGAAATGGTTTTTCCAAAATGCTTGTATGCATTTGGTAACGCTACCCTACCTCTTGGAGTTCGAGCAATAAAACCAAGTTGCAATAAATATGGCTCGTAAACATCTTCAATAGTATTACTATCCTCTCCAGTGGCTGCACTTAAAGTGTCTAATCCTGCAGGACCTCCATGAAATTTATCAATTAGAGTAAGCATAACTTTTCTATCGGTAAAATCCAATCCCAATTCGTCGATTTCTAATTTAATAAGAGCATTTTTAGTTGTTTCAAAACTAATTTCTTTTTCATTTTTAATTTCAGCAAAATCACGGATGCGTTTTAGAAGTCTATTTGCAATTCTTGGTGTTCCACGACTGCGTTTAGAGAGTTCCAGTGCTGCATTATCATTTATTTTAAAATCAAGGATTCTTGCAGAACGCTTAATTATTTCACAAATTTCATGATTAGAATAAAGTTCCAAGCGGCATACCACTCCAAACCTATCCCTTAATGGACCTGTAAGCATACCCGGTTTGGTGGTTGCACCAATAAGGGTGAAAGGTTTTAATTTCAACCGCATTGTGCGAGCACTTGGTCCTTTTCCTAAAATTATATCAAGAGCATAATCTTCCAAAGCGGGATATAACACTTCTTCAACAGTTCGTGGCAATCGATGAATTTCATCAATAAAAAGCACATCATGTGAATTAAGATTTGTTAAAATACTCGCTAAATCTGCTGCTTTTTCAATAGATGGCCCACTTGTCAATTTGATACTACTATTTAATTCAGCCGAAATTATATGAGCGAGTGAAGTTTTACCTAAGCCCGGTGGACCATATAATAAAACATGGTCTAACGCATCTCCTCGTTTTTTAGCGGCTGAAATAAAAACATCTAAATTTTCTTTGATTTTATCCTGACCAAAAAAGTCACACATTTGGGTTGGTCTAAGTGTGTTTTCAACTTCAGTTTCACTTAAATTTTTGGTGCTAGTAATAAATCTTTCGTCTTCCATAGATTTCCTTCTTAGTTTCTATTTCTTAATGCTTTTTCAATTATCATTTCAGTTGTGTCGTTTTCTTTTGCAACGGCCAAAACAATTTTCATAGCTTCAAATTTTGTTAGTCCCATATGAACTAACGCATCTATTGCTTCAGTGGAGAAAACTGTTTCAACTAATGGAGTAGTATTTTGTATTGCAGACAAATTAGATAAATCTCCAAGTGAGCTTTTAAGTTCAACAACAATTCGTTCTGCTGTTTTTTTGCCTATTCCTTTTATGCTTCCAAGAACAGCTAAATCTCCCAATACTATTGCATTAACTAAATTGCTTGGATTCACACCAGATAGAATGGAAATTGCAGTTTTGGCACCAATTCCGCTCACAGTAATAAGTTTTAAAAATAATTCTTTTTCATGTTTTGTGGAAAAACCAAATAAACTTATAGCATCTTCCCTAACATGCATATATGTATAAACTGTTGCAACTTCGCCAACCGCTTCAATATTGTTTAAAGAATAATTAGAAACTAGCATTTCATAACCAACGCCATTGCAGTTTATCACAAGTAAATTATTAGCTTTTTCTTCAACTATGCCCGTTATAAATGAATACATGGTTTTCTCCTACAATAATTTCTATATACATTAATACTAAGTTCTAAGTGTTTTTTGATTGCTATATATAAAACAAATTTTTCACTGAGAGTTTGATATTTTAAAAAAAATTTGATTTTAAAATATGTATTAAGGTTTAACTAATAAATTTAATTCTCACGCAATATTATAAATACTTTGCATTAAATAATTTTAACACTAATGGCTTCTATTTTATTTTAATTTTTGAATGTGAAACAAAATAATTTATTTAAAAACTTTAAAGAACTAAAAATATTAATTTATTTCAATTCTCAATTTTTATAGTAAAATTATTTTATATCTGTTTGCGATAAAATTTGACTAGTTTGCATATGGCAAATAGCAACTGCTAGTGCATCCGCAGCATCATCTGGTTTTGGAATATCACATAAGTTTAAGATTGCTTTAACCATATATTGCACTTGTGATTTTTCCGCTCTACCATAACCAGTAAGCGCTTGTTTTATTTGAAGAGGCGTATATTCAAACAAGTGATTTATTGATTGAATTGCCGCTAATATAGCCACTCCCCTTGCATGTGAAACATCAATGGCTGTTTTAATGTTATTGTTAAAAAAAAGTTCTTCAACAGCCACGTTATCAGGCTTATACTTTTCAATTAAGGTGCAAACACATGTGTAAATCTGCTTTAACCTATCAGGAAAAGTAAGTTTTTTGTTTGTGGTAATCACGCCATAGTCTACAACTTTTATTGAATTATTATCAGTTGATTCAATTATTCCAAAGCCTACAATGGCAAGCCCGGGATCAATTCCTAATACTCGCAAGTTTTTTATCCCATATTATAAAGTTAAGCATTTCGCCTACAATTATTATTATAGTTACTACCCTCTAAAAGTCAAATAAAATTAAAACAAATGTTTTAATTTTTAATTTGTTAAACAAAATTAAATAGTCATGAACTATTTTTTTAAAGATCACCACAAAATAGAATAGCAACATTAGTATGCAATTTTATTAACTCGCATTATATTTCGTATTAATTTTGCTTCACAACTATAAACATAATTTAAATAATCTACCATGATTTTGTTTGCAATAATCTTGTTATTATTATCATATTTTAACTTTGCTTGAACTTTTGCGCAATATTATCTCAAAAATGAAATTTTTTAAAAAAAATTATATGTAAATTCTGTGTCAATGACTTAATCAATTCATTATTGTCAGGTTAGTTGATTTTGCAGTAGTTAAGCATTTTGGTACTCGTTAACTATAAAATTCAATAACTATTTTATTACTCGTCTGCATTTTCAACATTGTGAAAAACTTCTTGAACATCATCTAAATCGTTCAAGTGAATGATGAATTTATTGAAAGATTCTAGTTTTTCATCATCTAAATTAATATAATTATCTGGAATAAAACTAATTAATGCATTAGCAAAAGCAATGTTATTTTTTTCAAAATATTCTTTAACACTTTCAAAATTTTCCACACTCGTAAAAACTTGAGTGTGGTCTTCAAAGATTTCTATATCATCTGCACCTGCGGTAATTGCGTGCATCATAATATCGTCATCGCTTAAATCATCGCTGTTTTCAATCAATATTACGCCTTTTTTGGTAAATAAGTATGCAACACAATTTGTTGAGCCTAAACTACCACCAAATTTATCGAATGCATGTCTAACCTCACCAGCCATTCTATTTTTATTGTCTGTTAAGCACTCAACCATAACAGCACTCCCACCAACACCATACCCTTCATAAGTTATTTCATCATAATTAACTGAACTTAGTTCGCCAGAAGTTTTTTTAATTATTCTATTTATATTATCGTTGGGCATATTAGCGCTTTTTGCTTTAATGATTGAGTTTTTAAGCCTTGGATTATTATTTGGTTCTGGCCCTCCCATTTTAACTGCAACAGCAATCTCCTTGCCAAGTTTAGCAAAGATTTTTGAGTTTTGTGCATCATTTTTTTCCTTTGCTCTTTTTATTGTTGACCATTTACTATGTCCTGACATATATCTTTCTCCTTTAGCTTATTTTCTTAAATCATGCATTAATATAGAAGCACTAACTGCTGCATTAAGGCTTTCAACGCCATTTTTCATTGCAATAGAAATTGTTCCATCACTTATTTTTTTAATCTCTTCACTCACGCCTTCGCCTTCGTTACCTATAACTAAAGCAAATGGTTTTTCAGGAATTTTAAAAGCAGATATATCTTTTCCATTCATATCTGCAACAAACATTTTAAATTTAGCAGTTTTTTTATATTCAATAAACTCGTGCTTTTTCATACTAATAAAATTTACTTTAAAAATATAACCCATACTTGACCTAATAACTTTATAGGTGTATGGAAACACACTGTCAATAGCAATCAAATTACAAAAATCAAATGCTAAACAAGAACGAATAATTGCTCCTAAGTTTGTTGGATCTTGCAAACTATCTAAGATTATCGAATTTTTATTTTCATTAAGCGAACTATTGTTTAATTTATAAATAGCAAAAATATCGCTGCCACTTTCTGTTTGGCTTAAAAACTTACAAATGCTTTTACTTATAACATAAGTTTCTTTATTATTTGTTATACTTTTATATTTCTCCGCTGATTGCTCGCCAACTAAAATAAATTCAATATTTTCTATGTTAGCATCTACAATTATTTTTTCTGTCTCTAAAAAACATTTGCCAAACAATTCAACAAATTTCTTTGTTTGAAGTTGTTTGGCAAGTTTTATAATATTATTTTGTTTACTTGTTATAATCATCCTAATACTCCAATTTTGTTTAAAGTTTGCTACTTGCATTTAATTGGAATTTAGGCAAACGCCCCAAATTTTAAGCATTTGCAATAGCGAACTTAGATTGGTCCACCAATTTTGAAAAAGCTTTTGCGTCAGATGAAGCAATTTCAGATAACACTTTTCTGTCAAGGTTAATGTTTGCAAGTTTTAAACCATGCATAAATTGGCTATATGACATATTATTATCTCTGCATCCAGCATTGATTCTTGTTATCCAAAGTTTACGGAAATCTCTTTTCTTTAGTCTTCTTCCAATGTAAGCATATTGACCACTTTTCATAACTGCTTGCTTTGCAACACGATATAGTTTGCTTTTAGCTCCCCAATATCCTCTTGCACTTTTCAAAACTTTTTTTCTTTTCTTAACAGCGTTAACCGCTCTTTTTATTCTCATATTTCTCTCCTTAGCTTGCTAGCATCCTTTTTATTGTTTTTTCATTTGCTTTACTAACATAAGTAGCTTTTTTAAGTCTTCTTTTTCTGTCTTGGGATTTCTTTGTTAAAATATGACGGCGATTTTGTTTGTTTCTTTTAAGAACGCCGGATTTCTTTAACTTAAATCTTTTTTTTGCACCTGAATGTGTTTTTTGTTTAGGCATAACCTTATCTCCTTAAATATTTTATTTTTTTTGATTGTTTGGCGATAACACCATGACTATTTGTCTGCCGTTTTGCTCAGGTTTACTAGTAATAGTGCTCACATCACTAACAAGTTCGTAGAACTTATCCATAATAGGTATGGCATTTTGAGGATTTGCTAATTGTCTGCCAAACAGGCGCAATGACACCTTTACTTTATCCCCCGTAAGTAAAAACTTTCTTACATTTTTCGCTTTAAACTGCATATCGTTATCTTGAATATTCAAACTTAACTGCATGCCTTTAATTTCAGCAACTTTTTGTTTTTTCTTTGCTTCCTTTTCGTGTTTAATCGTATCGAAACGATATTTACCATAGTCCATTATTTTGCAAACTGGCGGTTTAGCACCTGGTGACAATAACACCAAATCTAATTCCTCTTGTATCGCTAGTGATTTAGCTTGTGTTAAGCTCACAATTCCAAGCTGTTCCCCGCTTGCACTAATTAACCTAACTGAGTCAACTGTTATCTGGTTATTAATCAATAACTCTTTAATAGTTGTATACCTCCAAATTTAATTAAAAGAAAAAGTGAGTAGTTTTATAAAATACTCACCTCTCCCAAAAATAAAAATGCAATTTTTATTTTACTCTGCCGAAATACTTTTTTTGAAAGTTTTGGCAGGTGAGAAGTGAACTTCTACTTGTTTCTTTATATGCAATTATATAATAAAAATATAATCATGTCAACAACAAAATGAAGATTTATTTAATTCTTATAGAAAAAATCATAGCATTTTAATATTTAAGTAAATTACTAAAATTATTGATTTAACATCCAGTCGATATATAAACCAAAACCTTTTGTCGCATCACTTAAAAAAACATGTGTAACAGCGCCAACTAAATTTCCGTTTTGAATAATAGGACTACCGCTCATTCCTTGAACTATACCGCCTGTTTTTTTAATTAAATTCTTATCAGTAATTCTTATAACCATGCTTTTCTCAGAACTGCTTTTTTGAAAGTTTGTCTTTATTATTTCAATATCAAACTCTTCAACATTAAATCCATCCACACAAGATAGTATCTTTGCCTTGCCAGGTTTTGCAATGCTTCTTCCGCCAATTCTAATTGTTTTTTTATTTTTGATTAATGGACTTTCCTTATTTATATTCCCAAAAACTCCATACTCGCAGTTTTTATCCACCTTTCCGAGTGACGGTTGATTTTGCGAAAATGCACCAAGTAGCTGTCCTGCCTCTCCACCGCTACTCGCCTTAACGCCAACCACAACACATTCATACAAATTACCATCTCTAACCTTATAACCATTTTTGTTTTCGCCAGAAGTTACTGCGTGACCAAGCGCGCCAAATCTATCGGTGGAATCATTAATAAAAGTAAGTGTTCCAACACCAATAGCATTATCTTTCAGCCAAGTACCCAGTTTATAGCTTTGAGAATATATATCAAGTGCAGGCATTATTTCAACTTCCACTTCACTCGTTCCCCGCCTAACTAATAAACGGATTTTTTCTTTACCATCGTAACATTTTAAAAATTCTGTTATATCTTTAATATTATCAATTCTTGTGTCGTCAGCTTTAATAATTATATCTCCGATTTGCAAATTACTTTCTTTTAAAGGATATTCTTTTCCATACCTAGTTAAAATATAGTTTCCGCCAATAACCATAGCGCCTTCGCTATGTATTGTAAAGCCAAGACAATTTCCACCTGCATAAAAAATTTCTTTGTCTGCAACTTTTAAATTCAAAGTTTTAATATTAATAAGATTAAAAAGTTTATATTCAACAACATATTCTTTAATTTTCTCATCTTCTTCATTACTAACTTTTAAAATATTGTTATTACAAAATAAGTTTCTATTATTTTTAATACTATCAAATTCTTCTGCTGTTAAAAACACATCGCTTTCATAATGGGAAAATAAAAAAAAGGGGAAATTTATGCTTAAATACACAAAAAAAACTGCGATTATTATAAATATAATGTTCTTAAATTTAAAATATCGCATAACTCCCCCACGGTATTAATTATTATTTATTCTTTAATTAAACCGCTAAAATTATGCATGTTTAGATAAATTCAGCTTATAAATATTGCTTTCTTTAATAAGTTCGCCTGCGTGTTTTTCAGCAAACTCTGCGTTTTCCATTGTTCCAATCATGCGAGTGAGTTCATCAACTCTTTCTTTTTCGCTCAATAGTTTAACATTAGTATGAGTCGCTCCGTTTGATTCACTCTTAGTTATCTTAAATTGATTATCGGCAAACACTGCAATTTGCGACAAATGTGTAACGCAAATAACTTGATTAAACCTTGAAATACCTGCAAGTTTTTTGGCAAGCACCATTCCAATCACTCCGCCGATTCCAGTGTCGATTTCATCAAAAATATAGGTTTTATAGTTATCTGCCGATTGAATTATACATTTAAAAGCAAGCATTAATCTGCTCATTTCTCCACCAGATATAATTTTATTTAACGGCTTTAACGGTTGACCCAAGTTGGCACTAAATAAAAACTCTAATTCGTCCGCACCATCTCTTCCAACTTTGCTTTCAATATTTTTGATAGAATAGTCATCTGCAAACTGCACCTTAAAACTAGCATTTTTAATGCCTAATTCTTTTAACTCTAATAGCATATTTTTCTCTATTTCTTTAGCTGCATTCTTACGCTCATAAGTTATGCCTGATGAAATATCATATAAGTTTTTCAATATTAAACTTTTCTCACCATGTAGTTTTGCTAGTTCTTCTTCACAGTTTTCTAATTTTAATTTTTTTTCTTTTGCTTTTTCTAAGTATGTAAAAATTTCTGCAATTGTTTTACCAAACTTTCGTTTTAAATCTTTAATGTATTGCAATCGGTCTTCAATCTTATTTATATCTTCTTCGCTATAATACACACCTTGTTCAAAACTTTTTAATTCAATTAAAATATCTTCTAGTTGATACCGTATATCTAAAAGTTTTTCAACACTGTTACTTAGCTTATTATCAAATTTTTTTATCTCTTGCAAATAACTTACTGCAAATTTTATAGTATTAATAATATCATTTTCTCGTAATGCTTGATTGCATGAATGAATGCAATTGAAAATTTTTTCACTATTATTTAAAATTATTTTATTTTGCGTTAACTCATTTTCTTCTTTTTCGCTTAAATTCGCCTCTTCAATTTGATTAATCTCGTACTGTAAAAGTTCTATCTCATGCTTTCGTGATTCATCAGTTCCACCTAACTCTGCAATTTTATTATTTACTTGTTTTAATTCATGAAGTTTAAATTTTAAGTCTTCTTTAAAAACATTAAGATTTTTACTGCATACCGTGTCTAATAAAATTAAATGGTTTTTAGTGTTGAGCAAAGTTTGATGGTCATGTTGCCCAAAAATGTCAACCAGCAAAATTGTTAGTTTTTTAAGCATAGTTAAAGTAACTAACTCGCCATTGATTCTACATTCATTTTTCCCACTAATATTCATTTTTCTTTGTATGCTAACATAATCATCACACTCAATAGAAAAATTATCAAATATAGAAATTATTTCTAAGTTTGATTTGTCTATTTCAAAAACACCTTCCACAAAAGCAAAGTCACAATTAGATTTTATTAGAGTTTTATCTGCTTTTGCACCAAGCACAAAGTTTAAAGCATCAATAATTATTGATTTTCCTGCACCGGTCTCACCCGTTAAAACATTAAAACCGCCCGAAAATTCAATTTTAACTTCATCAATTAGTGCGATATTTTTAATTTTTAAACTTACTAACATATATATATTTTTTTCCTTATAAATTAATTTTTAGTTTAGCAGTTATTTATTATTTTTCCAAATGAATTTGATAACTATGTTCTAAATTTTGCATTAAAAAAACACTTTTTTAAAGTGTTTATAAATTATAAAATAATGTCTTATGTAATGTTATTTTTCTAAAATTTCGGAAATTTTATCTTTTACTATGTATGCGTCTTCACTATCTTCAGAAACGATTAAAACAGTATCGTCGCCATATGTACAACCTAAAACTTGTGGAATAGAAAGTTGGTCGATTAATGATGAAACATAACCAGCTGCCCCTTTAAGCACTTTGATAACATTTAAGTTTACAGCAATTTTAATCGAAATAACACATTCTTTTAAAATAGATAAAGATTTAGCTGACACCGTTTGAACAGAGGCAGTTGAAATAGCATATTTATATTTTTTATCTTCAGATAAAACTTTAATTAAACCAAGTTCCTTTATATCTCTGCTTATTGTTGCTTGAGTAACATTAAACTTTGCTTCTTTTAAAGCTTCCACTAATTCTTCTTGCGTTTCAAGTTCTTTTTTAGAAATGATTTCAAGAATTTTAGATTGACGAGAATTTCGAGCCATATTTTTTTTAAACCTCTATAAATTTTTTCTGTTTGAATTATTATGCGATTTTATAAATAAACTGTGCAATAATTATACACTATGATAAATTTTTATGCAAGAGTAATTTGCATATTTATGCAAAAACTTTTTTATAATTATGCAAACACGAAAAAATACGCATATAAAGCCATTTTTTAACACTGCATAAAAAAAATACAACCTCTAAAATGATTGTATTTTATAAAAACTAAATAAAATTAACCTTGCACTAAACCTAAACTTTTCAAGTCAACTAACTTTTTAGCACCAGTTTTTCTTGTTATTAATTCAACTTTACCTTCTTTTGCATGCCTGCCAACAACAATTAAATATGGAATTCCTATAAGTTCTCCATCGTTAAGTTTAACACCTATGCTTTCATATCTGTCATCTAATAAAACTTCTTCATGATTACTTTGTAATCCATCATAAATGGTGTTTGCAAGATTTTTTTGTTCTTCATCTTTGTTGTTTGCAATAATAATATAGTATTTATATGGTGCAACTATTTCTGGTAAAATAATTCCTTTATTTGTTGAATTTTGTTCAATAAGAGCACTAAGCGTTCGAGTTACACCTATACCATAAGAACCTGCTTGCATTATAATACTATTTCCGTTTTCATCTAAATATTTACAATTAAAGAGTTTGGTATAACTATCTTGAAGTTTAAAAACATGTCCCACTTCTATTCCTCTTATAACATCAAGTTTTGAATTGCAGGTGTTACAAATATCTCCCTTTTTAACCGTTTTAATATCTGCGTATTTGTCAATTTTTAAATCACACAAATTTGTACCTATATAATGATAGTCGCTTTCATTTGCTCCAATAACAAAGTTTTGCATGTTTTGAACACTGTTATCAGCAACCACAATGCAATTTTTTAAATCAAACGCTCCAACAAAACCAGCAACGCTTCCCACGCTCTCAATTTCTTCAAATGTTGCTTTTTCTAACTTAATAGTGTTATTTAAAGCGTGAACAAGTTTTGTCTCTTCAACTTCTCTATCTCCAGGCACTAGCGCAACTGCTATTCCTAAGTCATAAGAATATACAACCGCTTTTAAAAAATCACTTTCATTTTTATTTAAATTTGCAACTAACTGTTCAATGGTTTTTATATTTGGAGTGTGGACTTTTTGTTTATTCTCATATTTTTCATTTTTATTTAAAATAAAATTTTTACTTTCTGCTTTTTCTTTATTCGCTGCATATCCACACTTTTGACACACAACAATTTCATCTTCACCTATATCCGATTTAACCATAAACTCCTGTGAGCCACTTCCACCTATTGCGCCACTATCTGCATCCACAACAACATAATCAAAACCCAATCTATCAAATATTTTACGATAAGCGTTTAACATAATATTATAAGATTTATCTAAACCAACAGAATCAACATCAAATGAGTATGCGTCTTTCATTAAAAATTCTTTCCCACGCATTAAACCAAAACGCGGACGAACTTCATCCCTAAACTTTGTCTGAATTTGATAAAGAATAACTGGTAATTGCTTATAACTCGTCACAACATCTTTAACCACTGCCGTGAAAGCTTCTTCGTGTGTGGGACCTAAACAAAAGTTTTTACCCGTTCTGTCTTGCAATTTAAACATATCACTTCCAAAACGCTCAATTCTTCCTTCATATACTTCTATTGGAAGAAGATTAGACATTAACACTTCGTTTGCTCCCGCATTATCCATTTCTTCTCTAATTATATTAGTTAACTTATTAAGCACCCTTTTGCCAAGAGGCAAAAAAATATAAATTCCCGATGCTTGCTTTTTTATATAACCTGCTCTAAGCAAAAGTTGATGACTTTTTATTTCTGCATCTACCGGAATTTCTTTATAAGTTTTAAAAAACATTTGTGATATTTTCATATATTCCTCTTTAAATGAAAGATTCCTCTTTCATAGTTTCAATTTCTTTTTTTAGCACCGTAACCTTTCCTTTAATTTCATTCAACTCTTCAAGACATTTTTTGGCAAGCTCCACGCCTTCATCAAAAAGTTTTATGCTTTCATCAAGTGTGATAGCATCGTTTTCTAACTTATTTGAAATTTCTTTTAAGTTGTTTATTTTTTTATCAATACTACTCATGATTTACTCCTTTTATCTTTTCAGTTATTTGTGTTATAAGTTTTCCATCTAAAAACTCACACTGTAACACTTCACCAACATTAACATCGTTTATTGATTTTATAATCTTATCACCGTTTATAACTCGTATGTAACCACTTTTAGCTAAAGAAAACGGACTTATTTTGCTAATAAATTGTTTATATGAACTTACTAAATATTCTTTATTAACAATTTTTTTTTCTAACATGCTTGAGATTAAAGTAAAGTTTTTTTGAACGTTGTAATAAGAGTAATCAAGTTTGTTCGTAATAAACTGGCACATTTTTTCTAAATTTGCTTTTATATCGATTCCTTTTGAAACACACTTATATTGAACTAACTTAATAATTCTATTAATCGCCTCAAATATATCGTTTATCTCTTGAAGTTTGCTCCATACCACTAACTCCGCTGCCGCAGAAGGTGTTGGTGCCCTTAAATCCGAAATAAAATCAATAATTGTGTAATCGGTTTCATGACCAACCGCACTAACAAGCGGTTTTTTACAATCGTATACTGCGTTTGCAACAATTTCAGTGTTGAACGGTGCTAAATCCTCAATACTTCCACCGCCACGCGCCACAATAATAACATCAATTTTATCGTAAGAACTAAAAAAATTTATCCCTTCTGCAATTTCATGCTCTGCGCCAACTCCTTGAACTTTAACGGGATAAAGCACAATATCAACAGAATTATTTCTTCTTCTAGTTACATCAATAATATCTTGGATAACAGCACCGCTTGCGCTTGTTATCACTCCTATTCGTTTAACCCTTTCGGGAATAGATTTTTTTCGCTCGACTGCAAAATATCCTTTTTGCTCTAATTTATTTTTAAGCTCTAAAAATTTTTCATATAATAAGCCTTTGCCATACGGTTGAATGGATACTGCATTAAAAGATAATCGTCCGCCCTTAGCATAATAATTTACACCACCTTTAAGAAGCACCATATCCCCAATATTTGGACTTTTAAATTTTAACGCACCAAAAAGTACACATTGTAGAAGGGAATTCTCGTCTTTAATGTTAAAGTAAGCAATACCATTTGAAATGTTATAACTACTTACTTCGCCAAAAACAAAAATGTTTTGAAGCATACTTTCCGCCTCAAAAACCCCTCTAATATAATTATTAATTTGTGATACTGTAATATAATTTTCCATAATTTTTATTTGGCCTTCAAATATCGTAGAACAAAGTGTTTTGCGGCGTGTAAGGTGTGTAATATGATTTTATTTTATATTGGGCAAGTGTTTATGTCCTTTTGCGTAATTTATCTAACAATCATAACTAAAATGTTTATTAACAAAGTTTTTTATATACTTTCTTTAAAGAGCATTTTGCCATACTTTTATAATCTTTAAATTTAGTAAAATAAATAAACAATAATAACACTGCTTTTTATTTTATTGTGAATTAGTTTTATTACCATAATTATCTGTTGAATATTTTTTTGCTAACTCCACCGCTCATTAACAACAACCTTAATTGAATTGGTTTTATTAAACATAAGTTCATGTGTGGCTAACATTAAAATGTCATTATTAGAAATGTAGTTTCATAAACAAACTTGATTTTTAATTAATCAGTTATTTTTTCGTTTTTAATAATATTAGCTAGCACTCCATTTATAAAACTATAACTATTATCTGTTGAATATTTTTTTGCTAACTCCACCGCCTCATTAACAACAATTTTAATCGAATTGGTTTTATTAAACATAAGTTCATGTGTGGCTAACATTAAAATTGCTAAATCAATTTTAAATAATCTATCAAATGAAAATTTTTCAGATAAATTTCTAGAAATAATATTTTCTAATTCTGCTTTGTTTTCAAGAATTTTTGGATAATTTTCTTTTATAAAATTTAAGTTTTCTTCTTCAAGATTAATAGAATTTAAAATTTGTTCTAATGATTCACTATTTTCAGGTTCGATAAATAATGTTTCGAATGTTAATACAAATAATAAATCTCGTGCTTTTTTTCTACTCATAAATTATCCCCTTATTATTTGTATTTTTTAAAATCCATTATCATTAGAAAAATCGGCTCCTAAAACATGAACATTAATCCTATCAATATTCACATCAATCATTGATGAAATACTATTTTTAATATTTTCTTGAACCCTATATGCTATTTCAGAAACATTAAAACCATAAAAAACATTAATATAAACATCAACACTAATTTTTTCTTTTTGATAAGAAAGGCGAACTCCATCTTGATAGTTTTTATTAAACCAACGAGATAAAACAGTGGCATGATTAGTCACTATTGAACTAACGCCGGCAATCTCTTTTGCTGCTAAATTAATAACCGACAAAATTAAATCTTTTTTAAAAGCAACATTACCTTTAATTGTTTTACTATTATTAACTGCCATTATAGCACTCCTAACCCAGTATATAATTTTTTAAAGTATATCATAAGGGTTGTGATTTTGCAATTAAAAAATGTATTAGTTTTCACTAACACATTAATTACATTGATTTATTTTAATAAAGTTTTTATGATATAGGTTGAATTTTAATATTGTCTATATCATTAAGTCCGGTTGCTGTTTGAACAATATCCACAATTTGAGCAACTTCTTCTTTTGTCAAAACTGCAGACTTAACTAATACTGAAATATTATTATTTGCTATCATAACAACAGCATCTGTAAAACCTTTACTCATAACTCCATATTCAATAACTTCTTGAAGCCCCATGTTTGCAATAATTTCATCTTTTGCATTTTGAGCATTTTGTTTCGCAACTGTATCTGCAGCACTGCTGTTTAAAATTGCATCCAAATAAAGCATTTGTTGTTCACGAGTAGTTATTCTATTGTTTCTAAAATTTGTGAAAAAATTTCCAGTTACAATTGCATCTCCGCCAACTTTTTGGGCATTATCAACTGCATAGTTATTTAGTAAAATATTCACCGTTCCCGTTACCATTAGTAATAAGCAAAATCCTATTATTATAAAAACTCTTTTTCTTCTATTCATTATATACTCCTTTTATTATTTATTATTTATTGTCAAATTATTATTAAATTTTGTCATATCACATTAATATATTGTCAAATAATCTATAATTATTGTCAATATTGTTTTTTTTACTCACCTGCAAACACTTCAATACTTCCAAATGGAAGGTTAAACAAAGTTCTCACCGCATTTATAATATCCATTTTTACCATAACATTACTTGCACCTTTGCATACTATTACTATGCCTTTTACTGTTGGCAATTTTTCTGTTATAACTAGTGGCACAGATGTGTTTCCATTTGTTAATATTATAGGCTCTGTAACTGTTGTAACATAACTGTTTGAGCTTGTCCCGTTAGAAGTAGTATTCTTTTTTTCATCTACCTTTTCAGCTAATATTAGCTCTAAACTACCTTCTAGAAAAACCATAACTTTTGCATCTTTTGCGCCTTTAATCTTACTGAGTAAATTTTCCAACTTTCCTTCTAGGCTTTTAGCATACTCTAAACTTGTGGTGTAATTATAATTGATATTTTTATCGTTAACTGATGACTTGTCTGTAAAACTAATGTTAAAATATAATACTAGCATCACACATAGAATTATAACTAAAACTAAAATTTTTATTGCTTTTTTATTATTATTTTTCAACAAATTTAAAACACTGCAATACTTTTCTTTAAAAGTTGGTGAAGCTCTTGTTGTTGATTTGCTATTTTCTTCTAAGTTTTCAGGCAGTTTTGTTTTATCAAAATTTTCTTTCTTGTTTATATCTATACTTTTAGTATTTGATAAACTTCCAGCCTGTAAATTGCTCAAAGTTATATAATCATTTTTTGAAAAATCACTCATAAAATTTTATAATATCCTTTTTTACATTTATAACTTGTCTAATTAGATTTGTAATAACTTCATATTTATTTTTATGATTTATTTTTTCAGTTAGAACTAAATTTTTTATATCCACTGCCACCTCTAAAATTTCAAAATCAAATTCTAACATATTAGCTGCTATTATTACATTTACTCCCTTAATATTATTTTTTATTAAATATGCGTTTATGTTTTCTTCAAGCGTCCTAATTCTTAATAAATTATTTTTTTGCAAAAAATCGTCGTCAATTATATTCACATTATCATCTATGTTAAATAATTTCGTTTTTGAGTTAAAAATATCCTTAATAGGAGAAACTATGACAAACAATAGAAATATTGCAAAAACGCTTCTTATAAACTTATTCATGTTTTTATTTGGTGTTAATATATCAACTAACACACCTAAAAATGCAATACCTACTAAACTAAGAAGCCAACTGTTCATTTTTTTCTCCTTTTATGTTATTTGCTTAAAAGCAATAGTACATTTTTAATATAAATTTTAATTCAATAAACAAAATTTATTACAAGCAATCGTCTACCAGTATAATTTAATATAGAATTAATTTTAATTTTAGAATCGTTTTTATCAGATTAAAGCCAAAATTTTTTAAAAACCTTTTATTTTTTTAGATTCTTTTAAATATATTAATTACTTTTAACTTATCATTGATTTTATCAACTTGTACATGTTATTTTTCTTGCACTAACTAAATCTTTTATATATAACTTAGTATGTTTATCACTAACTTTTATCGTTGCGTATGTACTTTTCTTTTCGTGTATTTTATTTATGTTTTTTTTCAAAATATATGAATTTTAAAAAAAATTGTATTTTTAAATATATGATTGTTTGGTTTATGACCAAAATTAATAAAATTGCTGTATGTTGACGCCCTAAAATTTATAAATTTTTCGTTATGATATCACATAGCTTTAAAATAAAATTCTGTAATAACACTTAGATTTAATCAAATAATATTTGCAGTACACATTAATAGTGACAATGTTAAAATACACATAAAAGCCACACCTAACACCATTATTATTGGAATTAACATAACTTTTGAGCATTGTTGTAGGAAGTTGCTTGTTTGTGACGAACCCACAGTTTCTAAAATTGCTGCTGGTATTTGAAGAATGAGTTTAAAGACAATTAATTGAATTATTGGTGATAAAATAGTTATAAATATCAAAATTAAACCCGCTAAACCAACAGCATTTTTTATCAAAACTGAACTTAATAGAATAAAATCTAACCCTTCACTCAAATAACCACCGATTATTGGCACATAGGTTTTAATAGCAAATCTAGTTGCACTCACACTCACGCCGTCATGCCTGCCTGCAGAGATACCTTGAAAAGTTAAAATTGCGCCGAACAATGTAAAAATAAAACCCATTGTCCATTTAAACATACTGAAAATGCATTCGTTAAGTTTTTTTAATTTTACTGATTCTGTAAGATTCCCAACAACAACAATAACGAACGAAAAAATAAAAAGTGGTTGCACAAATCCATTAAATAAAGTGATAACGCCACCACTTAATATAGCAAGTGTTGGTCTATAAATACCAACGCTAACCACACCTCCAACAGCAGTCATAAGCGTTAACATAACAGGAAATATTGCGTCAGTTAACGATTTTATTGAATTAATTGTTGAACTGGTTACGCTAATTATATTTTTAAAAACAACAACTATTAATATAACAATAACACTGTAAGTAACAAAATGAATCAAATCACTCACATTATCATCAGTTTTACTTTTTAAGGATGCCACGAACTGTCCTAAAAGTGAAACGGCAATAATTGTGAACATTAATGGTAAATACTTGCTAACATCTCCAAACACCAAAGAAAAAATTGCTGAAAAAATATTATTGAAATCAGTAAAATAGTTCCCATTTATGATTCCTTCAACACTTTCTTTAAAAGAGCGACCTTGTAAAAAATTAAATTCATCTATCATATCTTTTAAAGCAATTTCGACATCTACTAAGTTTATATTGTTTAACTGCTCAAAAACATTAAAGTTTAATTTATCAATAATTTCCTGACTGTTTTCAGCAAAAACAATGTCTTGTAAAAAACAAATTATAACTAAAAGCGCAAAAACACATACATATATAATAAATTTTTTTATATTACGCTTTTTGGGTTTGAATATTAGGTTTTGAAATCGATTATAATGTTTTATCAATTTAGAAGCTCCAAAATGATATTAAAAAGTGAAGTTATTATAGGCATAGCTAACATAAAAATAATAACTTTTCCTCCTAAAATAACTTTTTCTGCAATAGCAGAGTTTCCACTATCTCTGCAAATATCTGCAGCAAACTCAATTAAATATCCAACACCAATAATTTTTATTATAATTGAAAACAATTCTTGATTAATACCAGTTTGATTGACAATTTGATTAAAAGAAGAAATAACGCCAGTAAAGGAATTTAATATGTATATTAACATTAATGTTGAGCCCGCGAGCATAACGGCAACGCCTAGTTCTGGTTTGATTTGTTTTGTTATAACCACAACAATGCTTATCAAAATACCTAGCCCAATAATTTTAAATAAATCCATTTTTTCCTTAATTTATTTTTTTTTTGAGAATTAAAACACATGTTGACTCTTCACATTATTACATGGTTGGTAAGATTAATTGATTTTTGTTAGAAGTTAAGGCATTTTAGTGCTTATTAAAGTGAATAATATTAAGTTTTTCTTTAAATTTTTTGGATAAATTTTAATTCATTAATAGACTAAATTTATAATTTTTTAAATAACTTTTTTAAGCGAAATAATGAATGATATTTTACTGTATAAACTAATGATTGCATTTTCTTTAACAAGTAATTTATCTGCTTATTTAAAAATAAAATCAAGTAGAATATATTGTAAACAATAATGTATCAGATTTATTTAGATGATTTTTAAGATTTTGTTTTCTTCAACAAAAAATTTTATAAAAAAAACAGCGATTTAACAGTTTCAAATAATTCGCTAATCATATTTACAACCATAAACAATACAATCACCACTCCGGCCAGTGTTGTAAGTGTTGCAATTTCATCTTTACCAGAATGTTTTAAAATCTGATTAGTAACTGCGGTAAGAATACCGATTGCAGCAATTTTAAATATAACTTCAACTCCCAAATTTATACTCCTAAAATATTATGATTGAAACTAGCAAACCTAAAATAATAAAAATTTTAAATATTGCACTACCTCTTGTTCTTTCTTGCTCACTTGCATTATTTAATTTTTTTGTAAATAACTCTTGATATTTATTTATATTTTTAATTTCACCATCAACATCAAATTTTCCTAAGCTTTTTAAAAAAGCAATAATTTCATCATTTTCAACTGAATTTAATAGTTTTTGATTATAAGTGCTGTAATTTAAAAAAGCTTGTAAATATCCTTCTAATTCACTATTAAACCTCCCTTGTAAACTCAAAAATATTTTTCTTATATCATTTTTATTAAAACGAATTTCGTTAGATAAATATCCACAAAAATCAACCATATCACTATAAAACTTTTTTTTACGCCTATAATTATCAAAAATAAAATAGCCAACACAAGCAAACGCGATATTAATAACAACAATTAAAAATAACTTCATCCGCAATATATACAACTCAAATTATCGTTGTAAACCCCTTCCATTGTTCCTGCACCGTTATTTAAACTAAGCACAACAAAGCGTTCAAATAACTTTTTAGATAACAATTCAGTAAAACCATGTTTATTTTTTAAATCATGAATAGAACTAGCATGAATAGTTGCAATAACTCTAACACCGCTAGAAATTGCATTTTCAATAGCAACTAAATCTCCACTTAAATTTAATTCGTCAGTTATAATTACATCTGGTTTTAAGCTTCTAATTCCATTTTCAAATGCAAATTTTTTTTTAGAATTGCATATAACATCAACATTGCCTGCGTTTAAATTCATTAATCCTTCTGAAATTCCCGTGATTTCGCTTCTTTCATCAACTATTAAAATATTTATTTTTTTATTTCTTTTGGATAATTGATAAGCTAAGTCTCGAATAAAAGTTGTTTTGCCCGCTCCGGCTGGCGACAAAATCAAAGTACTGAAAGGCAAGTTATTTTTAGTTAAATAAAGATAAGAATTTAACGAACAATTTTTAATTTCATGAGGTATTCTAATATTCAGCGATGTTATGTTCTTTATTGTATTAATATTGCCGTTTACAGTAACCACTTCACCCGCAACACCAATTCTTATGCCTCCTTTAACTGTTATGTATCCTTGAATTAATTGGTCATTGATTGTGTATAGAGATTGATTACTTGCCACTTGCAACACATAATCAAGAGTACTGTTTTTGCAAATTATTGCATTTTCATCACTATCTTCAGCTCCATTTGGCGTTAGAAATTTATTCTCGCCGGAAACATTTACCATAATAGGTGCGCCAATTCTTAGCCGAATTTCTGCTAACTGTGATAAATTTATATTTTTTACACCGTTTAAAACATATTCAGGAATTAAAGAATAAAGCATTTTTTCTCCTCTTACCTTTCTTATATATAAGTTATTTTAAAACAAACACTTAAAAGAATGGAATGCGAAAAAAAAACGAACCAAAAATTGTTCGCTTTTCATTTTTTACTAAAAACTATTTTTTTTCTACAATTTAGGATATATAAACAAATATTATAAATTTTACTAACTGACAAGTGCTATCACATTTTAATTTTTAGTATAATAGATTAATTGTCTGTGGTTATATATTCTTTAAAAAACTTAATTAAAAAGAGTTTTCTGGATTATTATTAAACCTTAAAAAATATAAGCAGAGCGAAAAAATGAAACAAATTCAATTTTGAGTGCAACTGCGAAAAATATATTTTAATTATTCGATTCAAGCTTTTTTGTATTACACATAGAATACTTTACATCTTACTGCTTTCAAATATCTTTATGTGCAATCTCACTAATTGATAAATATAAAAAAACTTTAATATATTAAAATAGTATTTACAAAGATAAAATCTTTAATTTTATATGTGAAATCAAATACTTAAAAAAATGACAAAAGTTCATTAAATTGAATTATAAATTTCCTTTAATTTTAATGCATCGCTTGCCATAATTTCTTTAGACTCACAAATTATAATTGGCTTTAAATTATAATCTTTGATTACTCTTGCAAGCGGTTCAAATTCAGGACCATATTTATCATCTTCTAATGTTAAATGTTTAATTTCTCCTTTGCTTCCAAATTCAATTTTACTAAAATGAATATGACAAATTTCAGTTTTTCCACGCCCTAATTTTTCGATAGAATAATCAAATACTGTTTTAAAATTTTCCTCAGTTTTTAGTGCACCTTGCATCAACGAATTAATATGACCAAAATCAAATGTTGGAATGAATTTTGGCGATATTGTGCAAAAATCAATAATTTCTTCGTACGAACCTATTTGATTTTCTTTACCCAATGTTTCAAGACATAAATATCCATCAAAATCCTCAATTATTTTAGCTAATTCAACTAACCTTGAACGCGTTAACGCAACTGCATCCTTTCTTTCCATCTTTCCACGAGATGCTAAATGAACAATTAGCCTATCGCCTTGAAGAAGTTTAAGTTTTTCAAGACTATTAATTATATACATAATATTTTTAGCATTTTGCTCTTCAGTTGGGGCAGCAAAATTTATATAATATGGCGCATGAACACTTATAGATATACCATATTTTTTCATCTCTTTGCCGATTATTTTCGCAGTATCATCGCTAAGAAGAATGCCACGACCAAAAGAATATTCATATGCATCCAGCCCAATTAAGTGTAACCACTCTGCCGCTTGAATTGTTGATTTATAACCTGCCTCATAAAAAGTTTTGCAATTTCCTGCCGGACCAAATCTAACCATCTTATCCTCGTTTTATATCTTATATATTTTATCGATAAATATAATCTTTTGTAACTTCTATAAACTTTTATCTTAAAAAAGTTTATTTATTTAGCTTGATGAACAATTTTTTTTAATTACATTAATCTTTTATATCAAATTAGTTTTTAAACCCAAATAATTAACATTTTATTTTGCAACACCTGGAAATTTTTATCTTAAAAAAGTTTATTTTATTTGGCTTGATTGAACAATTTTTTTTAATTACATTAATCTTTTATATCAAATTAGTTTTTAATCTTAAATAATTAACATTTTCTTTTGCAACACCTAGAATTTTATCTTCGAAAACCAAAAATGTTGGCTTTTCAAATGGTTTTTCAATTGTTACTTTTCTTCCATTAATTACATGATTATATTGCTCTTTGTCTAAAACATAATTATCAAATAGACCAAATAAGTCATTAATCGGTGTTAAAATAAGTTTATCGCTACTTAGTATATCATTAAAATTTCTTGCATTTTCCAACTTAAAAAGTCCATTTTCCGTTCTTTCAAGAAATACCATAGTGGCTAGCGAGCCTAATTTATATGCCAAATCTCTGCCAATACTTCTAATATATGTGCCGGAACTACACTCGATTTCACATTCAAAATCTGTGTTATTTATTTGCGCTAATAATATAAACTTATATATTTCAATTTCTTTTGGTTTCAATTCAAACTGTTCACCTGCTCTTGCTAAATCGTATGCTCTAACACCGTCAACATGCTTTGCAGAAAAATTAGGCGGTATTTGATTATTTTTTCCAATGAATGAAATTATTGCTCGTTCCACATCATGATAGCTTGGAATACTTTTAGTTTTATTAACCACTTCTCCTGTTGAATCTAAAGTGTTTGTTTCGTAACCAAAAGAAAAAATTGCTCGATATGTTTTCTTTTTTTCTAAAAAGTAATCAAACATTTTTGTGGCTTTCCCCACTGCAATACCAAGCACACCACACGCCAAAGGATCCAGCGTTCCAAGATGCCCTACTTTTTTAAGATTAAATTTTTTTTTAATACTTCTTACAACCGCAGTGCTTGTCATACCACTTGGTTTATAAATATTAATAAAACCATTCATAAGCATCTCTTTTTAAGAATATAGAAAAAATATATTTCATTAAATAAGTATATTAATAATTTTTTTTATCTTATAGTTTTTTCCCACTGATTTACTAGATTTTTAAGTAAAATTATTCATTTCATATTGCAAATATAAACCGAAGTATAGTCACAATGTGAGAATATATTTATGAAAGAAGTATGTACAAATTACTGTTTAATTTTTATTGTATCGATTAAATTTTTAAATAATTACAAAAATTTTTATTATTTATTCTTGTTCATATAATTTCGAACACCACTTTAAAGTATGAATTATTAAACAAATATTTAATCTTTTTTTCTAATTTAAATACTTCTTTGTAATTAATTGTTAAATACAAAGTAACTTTTTAAATAATGAATATAAAAACAATAAAGTTCTTTTAATCCATGATTTCTCTGCATGCTTTTACCAGTTTTCTAGCAACAGTTTTATAAGTGCCAAAAATATTGCATCCTGCTGCATTAGTGTGTCCGCCGCCTCCAAAAGATTTTGTTATTTCGGAAACATCAAAATTACCCCGACCACGCAAACTGCAAGCGTATAAATTTGATTTTATTTCGCTTATTAAAATACCTATTTCAATATTTTCTATATTTATTGCAATGTCAACAATCCCAATATTGTCCCTTGATTCAATGTTACATTGCTTAAAATCCTCGTTACGCAAAAAGATTAAACATATTTTATTATTCTCATAAAATCGCAAATTTTTAAGCGCAATTTGTTGCAGTTGAATTTGCTCCATAGTCCTGCGTTTAAACAGATAATAGTTTGCCAAAGATATATTGATATTATATTTCATTAAATGTGCAACAATTTCATGAACTTCTGAAGTGGTATTGTCATGTTGAAAACAACCAGTATCTGAAGCGATTGCAGCGTAAAGTGAGGACGCAATATCGGTATCTAAATCAATATTTAATTGTTTTAATAAAAAGTATAAAATTTCACCTGTACTACTAACTGCTCTAACAAAATTTATATTCGCAAAGTTTGAATTTGTGATGTGATGATCTATATTAATAGAATTTGTGCATTTTTTAAACTCAGTTGCATACTTTCCTAATCTAAAATCTTCAGCACAATCTAAACTAATATAAGTGTCATAAAAAGAGAGTTTAGGTTTGTTTATCGAAGACACATGTTTAAGAAAATAATAATTACTTGAAATTTCACTATCACAAAATATATCTGCATTTTTTCCAAGCTTTTCTAACATTAACTTTAAAGCAACTGAAGACCCTAGTGCGTCTGCATCAGGTCGAATATGAGAAGCTATTGCAATATTTTTGCTGTTTTTTATTGCTTCCAATAAAGAAACATCAATTTTAATCATTATTTTCATTTCCTCTTAATTGAGCAATTTTTTCTATCATTTCATCTATTAATTGAGCATTTTCAACTGTATTATCCAAGTAAAAATCTAAAAGAGGAGTTTTTCTAAGAATAACTTTTTTTGAAAGATTTTTCCTTATAAAAGAACTTGCTTTTTTAATTTCATTAAAAATATCTTGTTGTTTTTCTTTTTCGGCAATGCTTACATAAATTTTGCAATGTGATAAATCGCTGGTAGTGTCTACCTTTGTGATAGAAACAATTCCATAGATTTTAGGATTGTTTAAATCATATAATATTACTTCACTTACAGCTTTTTGAATTTCAGCATTTATTTTTAATAATCTTGTGTTCATTTTTTTATTCCTTTTTTAAGGATTTTTCTTAATTAATTAATTTGAACCATCTCACTAACTTCAAGAATATCACCAACTTGAAATGCGTTGAAATTTTTTAGTTTTATACCGCATTCATGACCGGCTTTAACTTGTTTAGCTTCATCTTTTAGTTGTTGTAATTTTTCGATTTGAGTGGTTATAATCTCTTCACCGTCACGCATTAATTTAACTGTACTCTTGTTTGTTACATAACCTTCAAGCACATAACTACCAGCAATATTTCCAAGGCTACTAATTTTAAATATTTGTCTTATCTCAACTTTACCTATTATTTTTTTCTCAAATTTTGGAGTAACCATTTTTGTGATTATTTGAGTTATATCATCAACAGCATTATATATAATTTTATAATTCTTAATTTCAACATTATTTCTGTCAGCAAGTGTTTTTGCTTTTACCTCAGTTTTAACATTAAATGCAATTATAATCGCATCACTTGCTTGTGCTAAAAGCACATCACTTTCGTTAACACCTCCAACACTTGTACTAACACAAGAAACTTCCACCTCTTCATTTCTAATTGTTTCTAATGTTTGTTGCAATGCTTCGCTGGTACCTTTAACATCCGCTTTGATAATTAAATTAAGCACTTTCATTTCAGTGTCAGCAGATTTTTGTAAGAAATCTTCAATGGAAATACCTGTGTTTGCCATACTTTTATCGATTTGTATTTTTGCAAGTCGTTCAGTTATAATATTTTTTGCTAACTTTTCATCAACAACATAAACTAAATCACCTGCATTTGGAACGGAGTTAAAACCTAAAACGGAAACAGCCATGCTTGGTGTAGCTTTTTTGATTGAATTTCCATTATGATCCATTATTGCTCGCACTCTTCCGCTTGCTATACCCGAGATAACAAAATCGCCTATGTTTAATGTTCCATTTTTAATAATTGTGTTAGCAATAATACCTCTACCTTTATCAATTTTACTTTCAAGCACAAATCCACTAGCAGGAGCATCAATATCAGCTTTTAGGTCTGCCATTTCAGAAACTAATAGTACCATTTCTAATAGCTTCTCTAACCCCATTCCAGTTCGAGCAGAAATAGGCACACAAACAATATCGCCACCCCATTCTTCTGGAAGAAGGTTGTGTTCGGTTAACTGTTGTTTAATTCTTTCAGGA
>CALNBM010000056.1 GCA_937874195.1 uncultured Clostridia bacterium
ATAATACTCCACGAGTTGATATTGATGGAAGATTATATACTCCACAAGAAATTTCAGCAATTATTTTAACTAAACTTAAAAATGATGCAGAAAGTTATCTGGGCGGAAAGGTTACTCAAGCGGTTATCACCGTTCCTGCATATTTTTCTGACAGTCAACGCCAAGCAACTAAAGATGCAGGCAAAATTGCAGGACTAGAAGTACTTAGAATTATCAACGAGCCAACTGCAGCAGCGCTTGCTTATGGACTTGATAAAGGCGAAAACAAAAACCAAAAAATTCTAGTTTACGACCTTGGCGGAGGAACTTTCGATGTTTCAATTCTAGAAATTGGTGATGGTGTGTTTGAAGTGCTTGCAACTGCAGGTGACAACAAACTAGGAGGCGATGACTTCGATAATGAGATTATAAATCTATTAGTTGAAGATTTCAAAAATTCAACAGGAGTGAATCTAGCAAGCGACAAACTTGCAATGCAAAGATTAAAAGAAGCAGCAGAAAAAGCCAAAGTTGATCTTTCTGCAGTAACGAAAACTTCTATTAATCTACCATTTATTACAGCAGATATCAATGGTCCAAAACACCTTGAATTTGATTTAACTCGTGCTAAATTCGATTCTATCACAAGTCATCTAGTTGAAAAAACAGCAACCAAATTAAGAAATTGCTTAAAAGATGCAAAATTAAAATATTCTGACTTAGACAAAATCTTACTTGTTGGTGGTTCAACAAGAATACCAGCTGTTGCAACAATGGTTAAAAAAGAAACAGGCAAAGATCCATATAAGGGAATTAATCCAGACGAGTGTGTTGCAGTTGGTGCTGCAATTCAAGCAGGTGTGCTTGCGGGAGATGTTAAAGATGTGTTACTTCTAGATGTAACTCCACTTTCTCTTGGTATTGAAACTTTAGGCGGAGTGTTCACAAAATTAATTGAAAGAAACACAACTATTCCAACTAAGAAAAGTCAAATTTTTAGCACTGCTAGTGACAATCAACCTGGCGTTGATATTCATGTTTTGCAAGGTGAACGGGAATTTGCTAAGGATAATAAAACATTAGGAAGATTCACCCTTAATGATATCCCACCTGCACCTCGAGGCATTCCTCAAATTGAAGTTTCATTTGATATTGATGCAAACGGAATCGTTAGCGTTTCCGCAAGAGATTTAGGCACAAATAAAACACAAAATATTACTATCACTGCTTCTTCAAATTTAAGTGATAAAGATATTGAAAAAGCAGTAAAAGAAGCAGAAGAACATGCAGAAGAAGATAAAAAAAGAATAGAACTTATTCAAACTAAAAATGAAGCTGAAAACTTAGTGTTGTCACTAGAAAAAATGATGAAAGATAGTGGCGATAAACTAAGCGAGGAAGATAAAGAAAAATTAAAAAAGTCTATTGAAAAAGCTAAAAAAGAATTTGAAACAGACAATATAGACGATTTAAGAAAAGCTATTGAAAATTTAAGTAAAGAAAACGAAACTATCATAACTAAACTTTATCAACAAGCAGCAGAAGATTATAAAAAAGAACATCCTGATTCAACAAAAGAAAAAGTAAAAGACGAAGATATTGTTGTTGAGGAAGAAAAATAAAAATTCAAAATACGCTAAAACAAGCATGAAAGTGCTTAAATCTCTGCACAAAAACATAAACGAATTATAGTGATTTTAGAAGTGATTTGTGTTTGAGAATATAAATCTAGTATTAGCGTTAATAAGGTATGTAATGGCAGAAGATTATTACAGGATTTTAGGTGTTGATAAAAACGCTAGCGAAGATGAGATAAAAAGTGCTTATCGAAAACTTGCAAAAAAATATCATCCGGATGTTAATAAAGAAAAGGGCGCAGATGTTAAATTTAAGGAAGCTAGCGAGGCTTACAGCGTTCTTTCTGACAAAACTAAAAAATCACAGTATGACCAATTTGGTCAAGGTCAAGGAAGCGACTTTTTCAAAAACGGCAGTGGCGGTTTTGGTGGTGGCTTTGGCGGTGATTTTGGTAGTGGTTTTAGTTTTGATTTTGGCGGTTTTGACGATATCTTTTCTAGCATGTTTGGTGGTGCGTTTGGTGGAAGCAGAAGTAAAACATCTGCAGTCACTGGCGACGATATTCAAGTGCAAATTGACCTTACTTTTCAAGAAGCGGTGCTAGGATGTAATAAAAACATTAATATTAGCCGAGTGGATAATTGCGCCGATTGCTCGGGCACAGGTGCTAAAAATGGTAAAGATTATTCCACTTGTCGTGAGTGTAATGGTAGTGGCACAGTACAGTATCGTGAAAACTCATTATTTGGCACTATTATAAGAACTGGACCTTGCAAGGAATGTGATGGTAAAGGTAAAATTATAAAAGAAAAGTGTTTAAGTTGTGGCGGAAATGGTTATAAAAAGCAAAATAAATCGATATCTATAAATATTCCGGCGGGAGTTGATAATCGTCAAGTTGTAACAGTGCGAGGTGGCGGAAATGCAGGGCTTAGAGGCGGACAAAATGGAGATTTGCATATTATAGTTAATGTGGCTAAACATAAACTATTAGAGCGAGAAAACTATAATCTTAAACTTAAAATTTTCCTGAATAGGAAGTATAATGATAAAAAGCGCAGACGAGGTCAATATGAAATATATCAGCGCGAAAGAAGCCACGGATAATAGGAGAGCACAAGCCGAATGGTCAATTACCACTGCGCAGCTGGACGAATTGAGGACGCGCGGAAGATCGGCAACATGTGAGTTGTGCCTAAAGGAGCTCCTAAACCCGACGATAGAAGAAAACGCCTGAAAAAATGATTCCTGCCCGATATTGGCGAGGTGAGCGGCAAGTATGCGTCCCGAATCAATTGAATTTCATAACGGCCTGCCGGTCCGGGCTTTTGTCCGGGTTGGTAACCACTACCCCTACCATTGGCACGACGCGCTGGAAATCGTGCAGGTGCTGAAGGGCTCGGCCAACATCGGCATGGGGGACGATAACCTGTTGCTGAAGGAAGGCGATATCGCCATTACGAACATGGGCGAGCTTCACCGTATGACCGGCGATGCGGACAACGAGATCCTGTTCCTCCACATTGACGCCGCCTTTTGCCGCAGCGTCCTGCCTGACCGTTACCTGTTCATCTACTGCTGCTCTACCTATCACGAAGCCCAGGCTCCGGAAAAGTATGGTGTGCTGAAGCACTACATCGCCCGGCTGGTCGGTCTGCTCGGCGCGTGTACGCCGCCGCAGCCGGAGCCGCGATGCGCCCGCCCGGCTGGCGCAGGATGTTCTT
>CALNBM010000057.1 GCA_937874195.1 uncultured Clostridia bacterium
GTATTAACAAATCTTTGGATGATTATTCCATTTACACTAATGCGTGTTCAGAACCATTTTTTATTTTTTTGTAGCATTAGCAATAATTAGTTGGTTTTCGTATAAATCTACCGGGTTTGTGTGAATCATTAGATCACCTCTAGCTATCATAATATTTGATTCTTTTGATATTTCTGAAACATTCAAAACGCCCTTGGCTGTTTCTATTTTGCTTATAATTTGTGTTGAAGGTAGAAAATCGGTTAACTCTTTTACTTGCATAGGGAATGAAACAAATGAACATGCAACGCTATCCGGTTCAATCTTTTGTAATAATTCGAAAATTTTTGTCTTGTAAATCGTTTTTAATACCAGATTTTTTACAGATAATGATTTATTGTTGAACATTTCAAATTCATTATTAGCTTTAATAACAACCCTATTATCGTCAATGATTTTTTCTACATGAAAACATCCTAGACCATCAGAATATATAAATTCATCGTTTGTTTTTAAAAATTTACCGATATGATTAAAATTTGTATAAATTATATTTTTATCGTTATAATTATATTCTGAACAAAGTAAATAGGTTTTTTCGCAACATATATTCATGGATTTTTTATCTAAATCAATTCGAATTTTCATGCCTGGATATGGTATATCAATCATTAACTTTAATTTTTCTTTATATTTGTTTTTTATATCCAATACAATTTTTTCTTTTGCTAAGAAATCTTCATTATTCCTACATTTCGATAAATTATATCTAATGTAATTACATTCGTTTTTTTGTAGTAAATCTAAAAAATCAAAAGTGTCATTGTATAACAAAGATTGTCCTATTGTTGTAATTAACATAACGAAACATTCCTTTAATTCTTTGAATTTATTAATAATTTTTGTAAAATAAATGTATCGCGTTTAAGAAAAGGAATATCATGAACTTCTCCTACTGAAATATTTATATCGATAACTGTAGTAATATTCATCAATTCTAATTCAAATGTAGCGTCCTTTACCATATCATCATAACAATTAATATTTTGTTTTAATGTTTTTTCAACATCTGCAAAATAGTAATATGATTTTTCATCGAAAATTTCATTATAATTTGTACTTTTACGTATTTCATGTGCTATTCCGAATTCACTTATTGTTCCTCTTATAATTGCAAGTCCTGTTTCTTCATATGTTTCCCGTATTAAAGCATTGTAAAGGCTTTCACCTTTTTCGACTCCTCCTCCAGGAAATTTATAGAATCCGTAAATTTTACTTTTTAATAGAGCTATTTTTTTATTTTTAATTATTACAGCACGTACCGCTTCCCGAGAAAATCTATTCCACTCATGATTGTAATTCATTTCATCAATTAAATATAAAATGTTCATTTTAACACCTGCCCTATTATTGTTTTCGTCCATATTAACAAAAAATATTTGACAATCTTAGTTCTGCTATTCTCTTGGCCAAAGGATCACAAGAACATAACCCTGATCCTTCAAGTAGTGCCATGCCAGGACATCGGTTGCATATGGATTTTTTACTACATTGAATGCATTCAATTAAGTCTTTTTTTTTATATTGAATATTTTTTGTAATTCTTTAGAATATAGCCAAATATCATTTATATTGTTTTTGTAAACGTTTCCGACATAATATGGAATTAAATTACATGGGGATATCTGTTAAGAGAAAATAGTTTGAAAGGAAGATTTTTAATGCAAAACACCGGCATAATTGATGAAAGAGTTCCTCAATAATCACAAATTTACAAGCACAAATGAAATAATAATAACGAAGAAAGGGTCATTTATTTGTGTATACTGAGCGATAAATTAGAGTTTACCTCGACTTCTCCGTATCATAATATAAAAATGGCTCGATAATTGCATATGTGCAAATACCGGACTTCTCTTGAATTTGATATTTTATATGAAAATATTATATGATTTTTTGAATCCCAATTATCTTTTAAATTCAGGATAAATTCTCTAAATGCAATAATTTGAAATAAAAATCTCCATATCGGCGAATATGCGAATTAAAAGTGATTGATTCCCAATACATTTTCCGTATAATGATAATGTGATCACAAAAATATATCATGAAAGGTTATAATCATGAACTTCAACGAGAAAATAAAGTCAATGCGAGAAACAGCTGGAATGACACAAGCTTCGCTCGGTGAAAAGCTCGGTGTATCAGAAAAAGTTATCTCAAAATGGGAAAACGGAGATACAAAGCCAAGTATTGAAGTGCTCCCGGCAATTGCTGATGCTTTTGGAGTCAATATTGACGATCTGTTTGGGCACGTACACAACAGCACTTCCGACATTAAGCAGAATGTATATGAATATTTTCATAATATACCTCGTGAAAACGTACTGGACGCAATGCAAATGATTATTTCATATATGATCTTAGGTTCATCTGTTCGTTATAATGAAGAAGGTGGCTGGTATACTCCGGATGTGATGGAGGAGTTAAAAGATGAATGGAGGGAACTTATCGAAAACTACGACAAACGACCACAAGTCTATTGGCAAGAACATAGCACGGTTTGTAAAGGAAGTATTCGAAACATATGCAATGACGAATTTAAATTTGTCGTGTTACAGAATTATCCCGGTAATACATTTTTAAATATCCTTTCGCAATATGAGCTTTATAAGGGAGTATTCGAGTTTCTCTCTATGCCGGATGCGTATAAAATACTTCGTTTCTATTATTCAGGTGAAATGCCGGAGACTTATACTCTTGACTTTGCTGTAAAAAAATCCGGTGCTCCTTTAGTAACTGTGGAGGCATATCAAAAGCTTACTGGTACTTCTGAATATTATGAAACAGCCATTATCGGTGGTAATGAAGTCAAACTGTTCCATCGTAAATTAAATGATTATGATATTTTGCTACAAACCGTTATAAGTGCTGCGTTCGGAATAAGTAAAAACTGGGATGGTCACAGATGAGTAACTTTTCCGATAATCTTAAAAAGTTACGTAAAAGTCGAGGTATGACACAATCGGAACTCGCCGATAAAGTATTCACTTCTGTTCAGAGCGTGTCACGTTGGGAAACCGGCGAAAGCGAACCTTCTATAGATATGCTTGTGGGTATTTCGTCAGTCTTTAGCATAAGTGTAAACCAATTGATCGGTATAGGAAAACTACCGGAAGATGAGTTATTCGACGGTATAGCTGAATATATTAGATGCAGTGATACAAGCGATTTATCTAACTCTACTATTATGCTCTGCCGACAAATCGTCCGCGGATTTTTCAATCGTTCTTTCGAGGATGAATGGAAGTTGAACCCAAAATCTCGGGAGAGAAAAACATATTCCACTATCCACAAAAATGGTTTTGGAGGGATATATGCTGACAGATCCGATACTCCCGTAATGTTTACAGTAATAAATGTCAAGAATTTTGATTTTTCAACAATTGATGACTGCAAATTACCGGAAATTTTCGCTTCATATGCAGATAAAGAAACATATTCTGCCATGCTGAAAATACATGATATACCGTCCCATACGGGATATGACCGAGAATCACTTTGCTTTATCGCTGGAATACGCGAAGAAAATTTCGAATTTATTGTTGATAATCTTAAAAAGGCCGGATATCTTGATATCAAAAGTGTGAATGTAAACGACTTACAGACAGTATTATATTTTCCTCATATGTCATACGAAAAAATTATGCTACTAGCTTTTGTAAAATTGATTTATCTCAATTCGACAGACGGAAACATATAATCAATTTTACACATTTGTGTTAGTTGAGCATCTTTGTTTTAATGCAAAGGTGCTTCTTCTTTTAAAACATGTAAGAATTTATGATAGGCGTTTGGAACTTTATGCAATTAGTAATAACTACAATAGGAGGTTGGCTATAGCTTCAGTTACGACCAAAACAGGTAGTTGCTCCTGCTTCTTCGCGCCATCCACGCACCAGCGTTTCGGCATTGGTTTCGCCCGAAACAAGATGTCCAACGGGGAAGGCGTATTCGCCGGTAGTCTTCGGTGCTTGCAACAACACCTTGTCGTCACTGAAAAGAATTCAAGCAACGCGATAGCAAATATGTAATTGTCGCGATGAAAGATTATATCGTACAATGTGCTACTCACTCTACATATGAAGGGTCATTTAACCGCCTTATGATACGATCACCATTATCGTTTATTTCCATAAAAGACACTCCGCCGGGTAGACCGGAATACTTGAATTCTTTGATGTCATTGCCGAGCCACACTTGCTGCCATACACTCAAAGTTACACCATGTGAAACAAGAATGATATTGTCCGCTTCGTCCGCTATAATCTCACGGCATAAATCCGACACCCTGTTCCAGAACTCGCGCCAAGACTCAGCTCCTGAAAATTGTCGGTCGTCGAATGAATTGACCGGCATGGCGTTATCCTTTGCCCACTTGCTTGTTTTTCCCACAGCTTCGCCTAAGTTATGTTCCCGAAGTTTTTCAAGATATTCAACAGGGGCACCCATATATCCGGCAAGCGGTTCCGCTGTCTGCCTTGCGCGAATCAGATCTGAGGAATAAATTTTGTAGGCTTGTCCCTTTAATTCTGCAGAAAGCTTCCGTCCGATACTTTCTGCCTGTTCTTTGCCCAAATCGGTCAACTCCCAGTCCGTCCACGAACCGACCATTCCGTTAGCATGGTGAACAGACTGCGTATGCTGAATAGTGATGATTGTTTTCATTTCTATGCCCTCCACTTTTTTAAGTTAGCTTCTGATAATCGTAAAATTCATGGATGTATGTTTAATTTATTTCTTTCATCTTTGTCAAGTAAAATTGTAATTGGATTAAATTATATCAGAATTTTGTAGATAAAACAATGTATTCAGACAAAAAAATGGAATTATAGAAATTCATTATTGTGTTGTGATTAAAATTATAACCCAATTAAAAGTAAATACGAAAACCATATGATATAATGCCTAATGACGATGGAAAACATATATCAAAGGAGCTGTATTTTTATGAATATTTTGCACTTGCAGAAGTATAAGACTCTTATTTATTCGGGTTCCTTTGCATTAATCGAATTTTTATGATATAATGATATTAGTAGTGATATAAAAATTAAATGTATGATGTTTCGAGTCATTATATTAAACAAGTTTTTGACAAAACAGCTCTATCGCATTTTACAACAAAAACTTGCTACCGATATAGAATATCATATAACCGGGGTATAGGAGGAGAAAATGAATCTTAATAAGAAAAAGGTAGTACATATCAGCTTTGGTAAGGGTACAGTGGTTGAACACACTGATTCTCATCTTACGGTTAAATTTTGCGACGGTGAGAAGGTATTCGTGTTTCCCGATGCATTTGAAAAATTTATTTCGATTGACGACGAATTAATAAATAAAGAAATAAACAAGCTTTTACATATAAAAAAACAGAAACAAAAAGAACTTGAGGCGCTTGAAGAAGAGGAAAGACTTAAACAAATTGAAAAGCGCAAGCAGGAGCTTTTATACGCCAAAGTTCCCAAAAAGAGTAAAATTCACCCCTGCTCACAAAGCGTTTTTTGGTGCAAAGTGGATAACCAAAAGGAAGTTTTTGATGAGTGGAGAGTATTTACCGGTCTGAAAAAGAGCGGTATTTACGAGGGAAAGGTAAACAAACCGATTCGTCTTAAGAGCAATAGTGCCTGTCTTTTAACCTCAAGAGAGCGCCGTGTTCCCGAGAGCGAGCGACGTATTTTGGGTGCGTTTATGGTTATGGATGATTTTGTGGGGAAGAACTGCGAGGACGGTTATATATACGCGCATCCCGAATTCAGGATACAGCTTACGGAAAAAGAATCGGAAAAAATGCTGTTCTGGAATTATTATATAAACAAAAAATACCCGCATGCGATGACATGGGATAGCGGAGTTTACCGTTACTTTGATAATATCTGGATGGCTCGTATTTTAAGAGATATTCTTGTTATGAGAAAAGGTAGGGCGACTTTTAATGAAGTAGAGGAATTCTTTGAGTATTATTGCAGGATGAATCAGATTGATAAAGACTCGATACCCGAACCCAAAGGTGCATTAAAACAAAAATAAGCTAATTATTAATAATTTTAATATTTAATTTTTAATGTTTAGAATATGTGAAGTAGTTTATTAAAACTATAAATATTTTTATTCTATTATTAACAATTATTGACAGTTCAAAAAAAGAAAAAAATTATTTAATATTTGAATAGTTAATGCCCATATGAAGAATTAAATACTTTTATAATGATTTAGAAAATGCGCACTTAATTTCGTAAAAAACTAATAATTATTAAAAATTTACATTATAAAAAGGATTATGAGACGATTATATCAATTTCATGATTTCATTAAAAAATACAACGGAATATTTATTGTAGAAATTGAAAACTAAAATTCTAGATACAAACTGCATCCAATGAATATTCTCTTAATTAATGTTTATGAGATATTGATTAAGAGAAAATATATCAATAACCACTTAGGTATGGAGTAATACTATGCGTTTTTTGTGTCTAAAACTTCAAAATTAATAATTTGGCTTAAATTTATGCTTAAAACATAAAATCACAAAATTAAATTTGCTAACTTTTTGTCTAGTTTATTAAAAAACACTATATATTCTGTTTAATAAAAATAAAAACCACTATATACAGTGGTTTTTTGTTTTGGCAGGGAGTGTAGGACTTGAACCCACCTCATAGGTTTTGGAGACCTAGGCACAACCTCTATACCAACCCCCTAAAAAAATTTAATATAATTATTATTAAACATAAATATTATATCAAATTTCCGTTAAATATGCAAGTATTATAAAATACAAAATAAATTTCTATGAGATAATTTTTTATCAAAATTTTGTTAAAGAGTTGTTAAAATTTCACCAGTAAATTAAAATTTAGAACGTGAATTTTAAGTAATATTTACAATACCGAAAATTTCTGTTTGAATATCACTTAATTAACTTTATATATGAAAGAAATATTATTAAAAATTTCTAACAAGTCCTACAACTTTACCTAATATTTCAACATTGTCAACTACTATTGGTTTCATAAAATCGTTTTCTGGTTGAAGTCTGTAATGTCCGCCTTCTTTATAAAACTTTTTTACTGTTGCACTTCCATCAATTAGTGCAGCTACTATATCTCCGTTATTTGCTGAACTTTGTTGCCGTAACACAACTTTATCGCCATCGAAAATTCCTGCATTAATCATGCTTTCTCCGGAAATAGTCAACATAAATAAATCATCGCCTTTAAACATATTAGGGGAGACCATAAAATATTCTTCACAGTTTTCAACTGCTAAAATTGGCTCGCCCGCAGTTATAACTCCAAGAACAGGAATCGCAACCATGTCGCTCTTTTTTATTTGTTCAATATTTGCAATATTGCTATCTTTGCTTATTTCGATAACATCTAACGCTCTATTTCTGTTTGCTTGTTTTTTGATAAGTCCTTCGTTTTGCAATTTGTCTAAATAATAAGAAACAGTACTAATGCTTTTAAAGTTTAGTGCCTTTTTCATTTCTCTCATTGTTGGAGGGAATCCATTATCTAATTTATATTCTTTTATAAATTTAAGCAGTCTTTCGGTTTGATTGATTTTTTTCATAATTCTCCTTTAAAATGTAAATTTTCTTAAATTAAAATTAATTATTAAAAGTGTCAAGATTATATTAACAAAATGAACCTTCTAAAGTGATAGTACTATATAAAAAAATAAAAGTCAAACATTTGTTCGACTTTTATAAAACTTTTTATTTTTAAATTATCCATCTATGTAAAGATTATAGTTTTCAAAAGTACTTAATAGTTTGTTTAGTAGTGTGGAGATAGTTTATTTGTTACCCTTGTAAACTATAATGCAGAGAAGAAAGCATCTAGTAGTATAAACTTTCATGTTCCTTTCTTAATTTCTTTGCTTAGTAAAAATCAAAGATTTCATACTTAAAAACAATATAATTTCTATACTTAAAAAAGCCATATAATAAAGGATTTCATACTTAAAAAACTATATTATCAAAGATTCTATACTTAAAAGCCATATAATAAGATTTTAATATTAAATATACTTAGTTAACAAAGTTAAAAGAAAGGGGCGCAAAAAGCATCTAGTAGTAATCTTTCATGTTCTTTTCTTAATTTAAAATTAATATAAGTTTGTATTAAAAATCAAAGCTTAAACTAATAAACTACTACTTACTAATTATTAGTTTAAGCTTAAATTTCATGACAAATTATTAGTTTAAGGTTAAAATTCATGGTAAAAGGTAGTCAAATTTTTCGCCCTAGTTTTCCATACCGCACAACTAGAATATAATCACTAGTGTCATTATAATTTTTATTTCAACTAAAAATTATTTTCATTATCTCTTAACTTAACCTTTGTGGCCGCATTTCTTCTAATATCCTCAGAAATTGCAGCATAGTGTTTTCTTGTTGTGTTTACATCTTTATGTCCTAAAACATCGGCAACTATGTAAATATCGTTTGTTTCTCTGTAAAGGTTTGTTCCAAAAGTACTTCTAAGTTTATGGGGGGTTATATTTTTAAGAGGACTAATGATTTGGCTATATTTCTTTACAAGTTTTTCAACAGCTCTCACACTTATTCTTCTTTTTTGCAAACTTAAAAAAAGTGCGTTTTCGTGGACTTCGTCAGCCACTTTTATTTTCGTACGCTGATTTAAATATTGTTTTAATGCGTTTTCTACTTCGCTATTATAATAAAGAATAACTTTACTTCCACCTTTTCGAGTTACTTTAAAAGAATTTTGATCAAAGAAAATATCCGAAATATTTAGTCCAACTAATTCTGAAATACGAATTCCAGTTCCTAAAAATACAGACATAATAGCAAAATCTCTAATGCTGGTATGTTTATGAAATCCCTTTTGCATTTTAGTTAAGCCGTCTCCACTTTCTGACAAATTTAATAAATTTACAATTTCATCAACCTCTAACCTAATAATTTCTCCTTCACGAATTTTTGGAGAATCTACTTTTTCGGCAACATTTTTCTCTATAAAATTATTTTTAAAAAGATATTTTAAAAAATTCCTTACGCTAGACAATTTTCGATTCCTTGCTTTTTCTCCATTTTTAAAAAGTTTGCCATTGTTTTTATATAAATTCAAATAGGATAAAAACATCTCTAAATGAAGGGAAGTGACTTGATTAAGGTCACTAGCTTCTATATCTTCAACTTTTTTCCCATTAAATTCTTTAATGTTTGATGCTAGAAATTCTAAAAAGATTTTTATATCTCTTAAGTAGCCAAGCCTAGTTAAAGAAGTTGTTCTTGGTTCTATTCCACGAATAAAGTGAGAACAAAAATCTGGCAATGATGTTAGCATTAACCTTATATCTTCAATATTTTTGTTATCCCTTTCTTCAAAATATGTGGCAGATTTTTTCAAACAAACTCCTTTAATTATATAATTATAATAACATAAAAATCTTTAACTGTTAAACATTAAGTGACTTAAAAATTAAATTATGTTATTATTGTTAAAAGGGAATTTGTAAGCCATGATAAATATAACAAACTATAAAACTAAAGAAATAAAGTTAGATATTTTAAAAGTTTCCGATTGGTTTAAAGATATATTAGAAAGTTGCGTAAATAATTTTTTTTCTAACAAAAATCTTTTTACTAAAGAAAATATTTCAATTTATTCTTTTGATGATTTAAGTTTAAAAACTAATGTAACTAAAAACATTATAACAACTTTTTATGTTGAGATTAATCAACCTGCTAATTATAAAGTTAAAGATAGTAAATTTAAATTTCATTTTTTTAAAAATGATGATATATTACCTGATTTATATTTAACTTTACATGAAATTAAAAAAGGAATATTTAATAGTTTAATTAATAATTTAACAGAAGAATTTGTGCTTTATGAAAAAAAACAATCAATTTTCATTGATTTTAATAGAGAAGTTAGTGACAATGTTATTCAAACTTATTATTTTGAAGTTATTCCATGCATAACATTTGTAAATAGAAATAATGTTAATGGAGTTATGTATTATACTGATAATTTTAAAGAAATTACTATTGATTATCCCAAAATATCAATGGAAAACTTTGCTTTAAAAAATACTAGAACAAATAATAAACTTTTAGAGACAGTTATCATTTTTAAAAACATATTACTAAAAGAACATAAGTATGAGGAAATTCCGTTTGAATTTGTGGAAACGCTATGCTTTAATGTGCCAGACGAATTATTTATGGGAACATTCAACAGTGCTATTTTTAAGATAGTAAATTATATGAGAAATATAGGATTATTAAATATCAAAACAATAGATGGTCAGGACTGTTTATTTACTTCAAAATATAAATCATTTTCTTTATTATACGCTAAAAAAATACTAAAAAATATTAGTGATTTCGTTTCTAAAAACAAGTAAGGTTAACTATACATGAAAAAATTTTGAATAATTTTTAAAAATTAAGAGAATTATAAAAGTTCACAATATATAGCATGTAATTTTTCATTAAGACTTTTTTTCGGGCACGCAATTATTCATAATGCGAATGTTTATGGAAAATAAAATATAAAAAACAGTATAAATACGCGCATTCAAATTTAAAAAATTGCAAAATTTAAAAAAAAGTTAAACACTCAAAATAAAACAAGACAAATATGTCAACTAACACCCTAATGACTAATCAGATAGTTTGTGTTTATTATTTGTCTTGTTTTTTTGTGTTTTTCTCTATTTCTTTTCTTGCAAGTTCATCGCACATATTATTATAGATATTATCACTATGACCTTTAACTTTTACCCATTTTACTTTATGAGGTTGTAAGTAGTCTACTAATTTCATCCATAAATCAATGTTTTTAACTTCTTTTTTATCAGCAGTTTTCCAATTATTTTTTTTCCAGTTAGTAATCCAATTATTTAAAAAAGCATTAGAAACATAAGCACTGTCAGTATAAATTGTAATGTTGCAAGGTTCTTTTACTTTTGATAGTCCAACTATAACTGCCATTAATTCCATTCTATTATTTGTGGTGTTATTTTCAAATCCACTAAACTTTTTTATATAATCACCATATATTAGCACAACTCCATACCCACCGCGACCAGGGTTATTTGAGCAAGCACCATCGGTGTATAATTCGATTTTTTTCATATTGTTATCCATTTTTTATTTATTGTTTTAGTTTTATATCTAATAATTTTATATAATGCTTTTTAAAGTAATTTAAAATTGATTTAACGACAAATTTATTGTTTTTAAATTTACAAAACTGTGCTTAATAAGACAAATTTGATTTGTGTTAGGAGTTGATAACTTTCATGCTTTTTAAAAAAAAGTTAGTTGTAAATTCAAAAGAGGGCGAAAGATAGTTTTAATAATCACGACTTTTTAAAATTGCATTTGAAATAACAAACAAAGTTGAGATATATGCAACATAAACTATTATGCTTAACCAAATATTCATATTAGTTATAACAGGGGAGTGTAATAATTTAAATAAGAAATGTTCTCTTTCAAAACTGGAATTAACTAAGAAATATTTATATAAATTAATATTCGTGTGAGGGAAAAATGCAAAAATTAAATTAGATGTAGTGATTAAGTTAAATGAAAATAAAATTGCTAAAACAACACCTGACACAACAAAAGATATTCGTGATTTTTTAAAGACCACTGCAACTAAGAAAATTATAGCTAGTAAAAAAGCAATTTCAATTAGTAATGATATAGAATAAATTAATAATGCGATAATAGGTTGAATTCTTAAAATTGTGGTTGCATTAAAAACTGTAATAATAATTGAAGAGAAATAACTAATATTAGTGAAAGCCGAATAACTTAAAACGAAAATAAACGAAAACATAAACAACACACAACCAAGTAGCAAGGTTGCTAAATACTTTCCAAAAAATATTTGTGTTCTAGAATGAGGACGAACGAGTAGTAAATTCATTGTTCCTTTCTTTGTATCTAATGGATAAATAATAGTTGCAACAACAACTAAAATAATCACAATTATGATTGCTGCAACTCTTAAAGCGAAAAATGCGTAGTCAACTACTGATGGTGAATTTTCAACAAAATTAAATTGAGGAGCACTAACATAATTTGAAGAATACTCATTATTTTTAATTAGATAATTATAAAGAGTTGCCATGCTTTGGGTTTCATATTCATTGAAGTTTTTTAATGAATATCCATAGCAATCATTTATATTGATATTAGTTAAATCTTTGTGAGTATTTAAAATAGCAGTATAGAGAACTAAGTCGTATGCCATAGTTGAGAGTTCTTTATAATTTTCTATTTTATTAACAATTAGTTGAGATTGTGGGTCGTTTTGAAAGTTTACTATATAAGCAAATATTACATCAATATTTTCTTGAAGTTTACTATTGATTAATGATTGAATACTTTCAATAGCCTCTTTTGAAGGTTGAACTAAAATATAATCGTGTGAAAATTGTTCCAGATAATTAATAAAATTAGTTCCTCTTATTTTTTCAACGGCTAATTTATGAGCTGAATAACTATTAAGTTGGGTACCAGTAAGATTAATGTATGCATGTGCATTTATAATTGCTGTATTTAAATCAAGAATTAAATCATTTCTAGTGTAAATAGTTAAGTAGGTTGGGTTAACAACTGAGTAAAATAAATCTGCAAACCTACTGATTTTATTTAATAAACTTACTCTCCAAGCATTAGCATAACTTGTGTTGAAGAAAATTTCTGAAGTTTTAAGATATTCTGTGTAAGTGTTATAATCGATTTTTATATCATAAATAATTTTGTCCATTGTTGTTTCTAAAAAATTAAGAGAAAATTTGTTTAATTTAGTAAGTTTTTCTTGAAATAAATTTGCCTCAAAAAAATTTACGAGTGCATTTGCTGCTTCGGCTTTATTTAAAAAAGATGAGTTGTAGTTATCAATTTTATCTAATAACACATCTATGTCTTCCAAACTACCTAGATATTCAGGTGAAGTGGCAATAAAATTAATATATTCTATTACATCAATTTCTGCAAAATTTATTAATGATAATTTAAATTCCATCACTGACTGCGCGAAATCTTGATACTTATCATAAAGAACTGTTGAATCGCCGTTAGGAATCTCACTTTTTAACAGCTCAAAAGAATTTAGTGTGTTTTGAAGTGAGAGTGTAGTGTTCTCACTTCTATCATGCAATTTTGAGTAATAATTAAGCAAAGTTTGAGCTTGATTTATTTTATCATCGTATGATATTTTATTTTCGTTTATAAAAGTTGAGTATATTTGAGTGGATGAATCATTTCCAAAATCAAGATTGTCGCTTGGTCTTTGAACGGGTGAATATAAAATTAAAGATAAAAATGTTGCAGCCAATAAAACAATAAGCATTAAGAATACTAATGGCATTTTTATTAATCTATTAAATTCATTTTTAAAAACCTTAATCATAATTTCCTATATATCAACTTAACCAACTTTTACTTAACGCACGCCTTTCTAAAATTTCAGCAAAAACTTGTTCCAGTGTTTTAGTTATTATTTCAATTTTAAAAATACTTAGTTCGTATTTTTTTAAAGTGCTGGTTATTATCTGCAAGTCAGCTTTATTCGTATACACTAATATTGCATTACCCGCCAAACTGACTTTTAATTTTAATTCCTCTGCAATTATTTTGCCGGCGAAGTTTGGGTAATCCACAGTGAATTTTAGTTTTTGTGAGTTGGTTGAGCCTTCTAATAATTGAATCATAGTTTTTAATTCTACCATATTTCCTTCATTAAAAACTCCGATAGTGTTGCAAATCTTTTCCATTTCGCCTAGCATTCTACTAGAAATTATAAGAGCAATTTTTTCTTTTTCCGCAAGAAGTTTTAGTAGTGATGACATTGTGTTGATTTCTCTAACATCTAAGTTATAGAAAGGATCATCAATGATTAATAATTTTGGTTTATGAATTATTGCTTGAGCGATACCAACTTTTTGTTTAATTTCTTTAGGACACTTGGAAATTCGTCTTTTTAAAAAATGCTCAAAACCAAGCAGACGCGCGTAGTTTGATATATCTTTGTCTGTTATACCCTCATAGAAATTGGCATAATAACGCAAATTGGCAAAGCAGGTCATGTGGTTAAATAATTTAGGCGAACGAATTAATGCGCCAACATCGCGTATTGCTTTTTTAAAATCGTTTTTAATCGAAACACCGTCAATTAATATATCGCCTTCAGTCATGTGGGTTAGACCGCAAATTAATCTGAGTATAGTTGTTTTCCCTGAGTTTTTAGGACCTAATATTCCAAAAATTTCTCCTTCTGAAATTGAAAAAGAAACATTATTAACAGCCACAATTCCATGGCTGAATTTTTTTGTCACTTCTTTGATTTCTAGAATAGTATCAGGCAATTTTTTCTCCTTATATGCTTATTTTCGGTCTAAGTTTAATTTAATTGGAGTAATTATATTATATGATAAAAAGTAAGTTTTTCACGGCACTAATTGTTTTTTGTTTAATTTTCATTGTGTTGACAATTTTTTCAACTATTCTTTTATTCCAAGCGGATAAAATTAACTTTCTTTATGCAAATGTAATAGTTGTTGGTATTTTTATTTTTAGCGGACTAGCGGTGTATTTTAGTGTTATAAAACGAAAAATTTATTGTAGAATTTTTTTTATTATTAGTTTAGTTTTTACTTTTGGAATTTTTATATATGCGATTTCAATCAAGTATGATTTAATTAGATTATTCACAAACGCCACTAATATTAAGAATTTCATTTTGCAGCAGGGTGGTTGGGGTGTTATGGCACTAATTGTTATTCAAATTTCTCAATGTGTTGCAGTGCCTATTCCTTCAATTATAATAGTTTTTGTGGGCACTTTGATTTATGGTCCAGCACTATGTGCACTATTTTGTAGTATAGGGATATTAATTGGTTCTTACATTTCTTTTGGCATTGGCAAGGTGTTTGGGAGAAAGGTTGTTGCATGGATAATTGGTAAAGATAAATTGGAGTATTATTCGAACTTAGTGCAGGGAAGGGAAAAGTTATTTTTAATTGCCGCGTTTATTCTACCGTTTTTTCCCGATGATTTATTATGTTTAACTGCAGGAATTACTAAAATGACTTTTAAAGAATTTTTCTTTGTTGCGCTTTTAACTCGCCCGATTGGAATGATTTTCTTATGTTACTTTGGAGGGAGCATATTTGATATTAAAAATAACTATATGTTTTTTCTTATGTTGATACTTTTTGCGATTGTTATTATTGGCGTTTTTCTTTTATTTTTTAAAAAACAACGAGCTTATTTATTTTCAGAATCAAAAAAATTAATAGAAAGCTTTGCGATTAAGAAGAAATTTATAAATAAAAGGTGAAATAACAAAATTTAAAGCAAGGATTAGCGGAATAATCAATTTAACTAGATAAAAATTAATATTTTCAAGGTCAAACCCAATTAAAGTATTTATAGCATAAGTTATTATTGCCACTAAGAAAAACGCAAACAAGCCAAATAAGAAACTGTGAGTTAGGTTAAAGTTGTTTGATTTTCGTTTATTTTTGTTAAGAAAGTAAGGCAAAATATTAGCAAGTGCAATAAAAATAATTACTGCAAAAGAAACTCTTAAAATTGTAAAATCTTCAGGGTGTAAAAGTTCTAACCTGTTTAATATAAAAATAAAAGAAGATAACTCAATTAACATTAAAAATAAAATAATCCAACCAAAAATAAATTTAACTTTGTTGGAAAGTAAAAATTTTATATCTGGTTGATTAAAATAATCTTCATTTGAATATGATTTAAAAGATAAATTTTTTTCTTGTAATTCGCGTTGTAAGTTTAAAATTGAGTTTGGTTTATCTTCTACCTCCACTCTTTTTGTGGTTGTTTGCTCAACCATTTTAATTTCTTCTTCCTGCATTGGTTGCTGTATTGGTTGCTGTGCTAGTTGTTGTGTTGGTTGCTCTGTTGATTGTTGCTTTGATGGATGATTAAATAAATCATTGTTGCTTTCAAAGACCACCGGATCTTCTTTATTAGTATAATTAGGAAAATTGTTATATCTGGTTTTGCTTTCTACTACGGATGTGTGTTGTTGGACTTGATTAGAAGGAGAGTCAAAATTAGTTCTTGTTTCTTTAGTATTATGTAAATTTTGTAAAATATTAAGAGTGGATAATGCACTTTTCTTTTTTTCTATTTGGTTATTAGTTAAATTTTGAAAACGCTTATCAAACTGCTTAATCTTCTCCTCACGCTCCTCAGCAGTCAATTGAATCTCCTTTCTATATATGGGTGAAGTAATCTTTGCTGGGGCAGGGGCGGGCTTCACTACTTCTTTATAGGTGCCAATATTATTATTATAATTATCCGAAAAAGCGCGCGCAGTACCTTGCGGCATTCGCCAAAAATAACAGCGGCGATGGATATACATTACTCTGCCGCCTGAGGCTCGCCGCAAAGCGCGGCGACAGCAGGCAGGCCGACGCGCAGCTTTCAGCGCTGAAACAGCAGAAGGCCATGTGGGGCGTGGATGAATTCGATGCGCTGTATTATATTCTGAAGAGCCGTAAAAACCTTATGCAGTATATCTCCAAAATTGAGGCGGACGATATGGCTGTGTATGCGGGTAAAATTGCGAAAATGCATGGCGATTTCCCCAGCGTGATGCTTGATTATGCGGACGCATTTTCGTTCGAAAACCCGAAAGCCCTTTTCTGCATGTCGTGCTGCTTTAAAATGTGTATCACAGGCGGCAGCAAAAGGCGTGACGAAAAGGAATACGGGCGGCTGGTGCAGGCATATATGGAAAGCATAGCAAGGTGCGTGCACGGTGCTTTTAGGCCGGAGATCCTCAACCCTTCCGCAGTGTGCAGCCTGCCGCGTGAGTGCCGCTTCGGCTATTATGCGGGCGAAGCGATAAAAGCAAAGCGGCAGGGCGACGGTGCAGGCTGCATTAGGAACATGCGTTTAGGGCTTAAAGCGTATC
>CALNBM010000058.1 GCA_937874195.1 uncultured Clostridia bacterium
ATTGGGGTATTAATTAGTTTTATTATAATAATAGTGAAATCTGTAAAACCGGAAATTGCGGTTGCAACCACTGTTGCGGGAAGCATTATAATGTTATTATACATATTGCAATATTTTACCGGTGTAATAGAACTGTTAAATAATATAACAAGCAAAACGGTTCCCTACACGACGCTCTTCCGATCTGTATTAAAAATTGTAGGCGTTGGTTATTTAATTGAATTCGGTGCAAATATTTGTAACGATTCCGGCAATTCTTCAATAGCGGAAAAAATTATTCTTGGCGGAAAATTATTAATTTTGTTGCTTTCCATTCCTATATTAACATCTCTTTTAGATATTATTATAGGGCTGATTCCATGAAAAAAATTATTATAATGCCTATGATAATAATAATTTTTTTCATTTAAGTAAGTTTTCAACCTCATCAAAAGTCATCCTTTCATATAAATATGAAAGTAAATAATAAAGAATTAGAGATGGCGGTGTTAGGTTGTAGTGGGGCAACAATAGGGGCAAGAAACCCAGTTTTAAAAGCAATTAATATGCGTGTTAATGTGGAAGAAAAAAGCATTACATTTAGCGCAACTAATAGCCAGATACTAATTAAAAAAGTCGTTGCCTATGAGGAAGATGGCGATAGTGATAGCACACTTTTAGAGTATAACATTGATGCAAAAATGTTTATTAGTGCTGTTAAAAGTGTAACGGGGGCGTTTATTAACATTGTGCGCCACGATAAAAGCCTTGAATTAGTAGGGGCAAACGCCACGATCACATTAACGCCTATGTTTGTAGAATATCCAAATGTCAATAGCATAATTACAAGTGTAAAGAGTAAAGCCATTAAAGATGATACTAAAAAAGTCTGTCTTAGCGTTAAGGCGCTTAAAGACTTTATAAGCAAACTAGACAAAAATGCTTGTTTGACCTTTTATGTCAATGGCGAAACGAATGCGGTTTTCGTGGAAGATAAAGATTTTGAGGGTATTATATGCCCTATTAGAAGAGGGGTGTAATTATGAAATATTTAATTAACATTGATGGCGACTATGTTTATAAGGGAAGGGGCAAAAACTTGTTTATGGTTGGGGCGAAAGACAAGGATCAAGCGAAACGCTTTACAACTGTTGGGGCTTGTATTAAGTATATGGCTAACAAGACTTGCTCTTATAAAGTAGAAACTGTGGGGCAATAATATGACAACTTATATATCGCAAACTAAGAGCGGGGCGTGGCAAGTATTTACGCCCAACAAGGTTGGGTGTGTTGTGTGTAAGCGTTTAGAGTTTGCTCTGGACTATGTTATCCACAATAACGAAATCTTAGACTTTAAAGTTGTTTATTATAAGGGTTATGACTTTTATAAAAGAAAGGTAGGTATTTAATCATGTGTGATTATAAAAATAAAAAAACTCATGTTTTGGTTAGTCTTATTAAGTATAAGAAAGGCAAACTCTACTATTTAAGTAGAAACGAAAAATTATACTTTAAAAATCTAAAAGAAATTGGATCACTGGAAGCAGATTTAAAGTCGATTAATGCTGTTTTAAAAACAAGAGGAAAATAAAAAAATGAAAAACAAAGAAATCTTAAAGTATGTTGAGAAGTGCGTTAATGTTGATGTGGTTACATCTACACCTGACTTTATAGGGTTAAAGGTAGTCGGCACTTATTTTTACGCCAATGTTTATATGCACGACACGAAAGGCTTTAAAGCTGAGTTAAGAACGCAACTATTGAGTGTGTATAATAGCAATACGCCTATTGATAAGGCGTTAAATATTGCTAAAATTGATATAAATAATATACAATTAATTATTGAAAATCTTAAAAACTTATATAATAATTATTGAGTTTCTATAAAAAAGTAGTAAAATATTATTGAAAGGGGCATAAATTATGCTAAAAGATTTAATTAAGAAGCAAGATGAGATTAACAGAAGCAAAGGAAAATGGTATGGTGTTGTGGTTATAAATGAAAGAAATAAAGTTGAAGTTTCTATTACTAGTATGCACTTTTGTATTGATTTTGAAGTTGGTAAAGACGCTATAAATAACCCAACTTTTAAAGACCGCTTAATAGTGCTACATAGAGATTTTGAAAATTGCGACACGCCAGTTTATTATGCGCGTACCAACCTTAAAAAAGAAATCGATGATATAAGCGAGATGGAAGATGATTTGATTAACGAATACTCAAAGGTAGAATAATATGATCACATTAATTTATGAAGTTTTAGGAAAGCACACAATGCTAAGCCCTAACGATGATGACGGGGCGGAAGTAGTAGATGAGTTTAATTTTGATATTGATTATACTATTAATGATATAGTCGCGTTCTATAAAAGCGACGAATATAAGAAGATGAGTGATGTTAGTAAAAGTGGTTATAAGCAAGCCATTAAGGACTTAAAGGACGCTGGTGTATTCGACTTTTTAGAAGATGATGAAGAGTTTAGCGACTTTCTAAAAGACCGCTATCTAGATAAAGCAGAAGAAGCCTACAAAGAAGAAACGGGCGAATACGCGGAGTTAATATAAAATGACCCCAAACCAATGATGATTATAGACAATATTTCTATCTGAATAGCGATCATTATATGCCTGTTGTGGTTAATATATCGATTAGCCAAAAAACAAATTATGCTAGGTTTCATATCGATAGTAGCAAAGTCGAGTTTGGAAGTTTAGTTTTAATTAAAGAGTTTGAGAAGTTTTTTACAAAAATTGATAATTTTGTCAAGGTATTAAATGGCGAAGTTGTTGAGCAAACTAAATTATTTTAGTAAAGGAGCGTTATTATGTTAGATACTAATCTTCGTTTCTATGAGTATGAGAAAACTCGTGATAAAGACCATGTAGCCACACCTCGCTGGGTAGTAGAAGATATTTATAAATTAATCGATATAGAAAGTTTTAAGTCCATTTGGTTTCCATTTAATAATTATGATAGCGAGTTTAAATTAAAAGCTGATGAACTAAAATTAACCTATAAAGCAACTCATAAATTTGATGCGTTAGGCAACGATTTCTTTACCACCGAGCCGATATGTTCGAGCAACACGCTAATAATTTAAGTGTGATTATCTTTAAGAAAAGAATACACTTCCTTAATACAAAAGGTGCGTTTAACAAGGCGTGTTGTTGGGTTTGCTACAATATTTCGAGCATTAAAAATAAGTTGAGTTGGGTATAAAAAGGAGAAAAACTATGACCGCACAAGAGTTTAAAGATATTGTTAGTGCCTATGTTGGTAAGTTAGAAAACACTACTTTTAGTGCTATTAACACATTACACTACGAGCATAACGAAACTAATGATAAGACAGGCAAGAGCGAGTGGGTTGTGGAAGATAAAAAAGTGCTATGTTCTATTGAACTAACTGATTATGGACTTAACGCAGAAGAAGACACACTAGCGATATTAGGTGGTGTTGGTGGTGCTGATGCTAGTAAAGAGAACTTAATTTACTATTTAGACAAGTATAAGTTTAAGCACAAAGAAGTAGAGCAATTAAGTTTATGGTAGCATTTAAAGTAGGCGATTTAGTAGAAGTTGCTAGTAAAATTGTAAATGGTGTTTATGTGTTTAATGACAAGAGCATTTACGAAGTGCTGGAACTACCTAGTAAAACTAACTGTGGAACATATTTATTATTTAATAAGACTAGCAGTTTTAAGAAAAAAGGCGAAGTTTGGGGTTGCTCGACTTATGTAAGTCCTGAACTTATTAGAGCATATAAAAATAATTTTGATCATTACGAGCAACTTAAATTATTATGAAAGGAGAAATAATTATAAATGATGAAGAATTAAGAGACTTACTTTTAGAAAATTGTGTAAACGACAATGGTGATTTAGTAATTAGTAATATTGATTTAAGCGAATTCAAAGGAAATGTCATTTTAGATGGTTGGACAGTAGGTGGGTCTGGGTTTGTGGACTTATCTTTTTGGGAGGTAAAAGGAAATTTATACCAAAGGTGTCAAAAAGTCAATGGAGATTTATACCAAAGTTATCAATCAGCAAAAAATATATATCAAGGTTTTCAAACAGCAAAAAATATATATCAAAGTTACCAAAATGTTCGTGCTAAAAAGTTAAAAGAAATCAGTCTAGATGAATTAGCCAAAATGGGTTACAAATTAAAGGAAAAAACAATGAAAAAGAAAATTAGAGATTTAACAAGTCCACACATTTTAACCCAAGCAGAACACGATTGTTTAAGAGCAGTAATTAAGCCATATAAAGTCGAATATATACACAAACTTGAAATAGGAAGTGGTCGTAGTCAATTTATAGAAATTGTGTTAAAGCCAACCATTTATTGTGACTCAAACCCAACTTTTTCAATGCCATTCTTTAAATCAAACTCAATGTATAAAGGTATGGAAGTCTATAGAAATTACACCATTGAAGAATTAGAACTTGATAAGGAGTGGAAAGAATAAATATGCAATATACATTGATTTGGGAAGATAGTTATGTAAGCGGTGTTTGCAAGTTTAAAGCATTTAATACCTTTGAATGTATGTGTGATTATATTGCTAAATACTTTAAAACAGGTGCGTTAAAAAACGCCAGAGCAATAAATGACACTAAAACAATTTGGTTTATTGATAAGGAGTGGAACAATGAAAATTAAAATAACTAGCAAAAGAAAGGGTAGTTGTTTATTACATTTTATAGTGAATGGTAAGCCTTACATTATGCAAACGGGTGATATGAATGGCGATTATACGCTAAAAACACATTTATATGCGGGTTTAAATAAATGTCATTGCAAATTGATAGGCTTTACTTATGGTGGTATGGAACAAATATTAAATGGAACATATGCTAAAAAAACCATTAAGCAAATTGACACAAAAGAACTAGAAGAGTTTATAAAAAGCAATTTCAAAGATAGTATAAAGGAATGGGAGGAATAACAATGGACAAATATATTAATACGGAAATTAGAGATTTAAGTATTGCGAATGGTAAACTTGGCTTAATTCTAAAAATTGTCGAAGAACAACCAAAAGATTATAGCGAGTTTTACAATTATTTAGGTTTTAGAGAATATGATATAAAAAATACCATATCAAAAAATGATGCAGAACTTGAATTATTACAATATTGGCAAAGTAAATTGGGGGATAAAGAGCGTTTGTATTTGGGGAATGACAATTTAATAGATTTAGAATTTTGTGTTGGTAGATGTAATGTTTATATTGGCGATGATGAACTAGAAAATAAGTTGTATGAAAACTTATTCGGTAGTCATTCCGGAATTAACGAATTCATACAAAAAACTTATATTAAAATGCTTTGTCCGTTATTAGGCGATACTAGTTATTGCCACGCATTGGGTAGTTTTGATTTAGAGTGTGTTTTGAACTCATTAGAGAACAGATTTAAAGAGAAAGATATTTATTATTTTGAGAAAGATGAAATGAAAAAATATATAGATAAATGTAAGCAAAAAATAGATTATTTATTTTATATAGCCAATAACGAAACGGTTATAGAGTTTAATAAAAAATATAGAAGTTATTTAGAAAATATTGTCGATAAAAACAGGGAGAAATAAAATGGACGGATATTATTATCAATTAGTTTGTAATGGCTGGTTTTATAGCAAAGAAAATAGAAGTAGCACAACACAAGATTATTCCGTTTATGAGTTTAAATTACAAAGTGAGTATCCTTGCTTAATTAGAGCATATATTGCCGAAAATAAAGAGCAAAGTGAAATGCACGGAGATTATGGGGTGTTATGGGTTGAAGTTGCTGATGTAAGTGGAATAACTATTGAAGAAGGCGATTTAAGTTTAGGTTTTGGCGATTTAGAACTAATGGAAAATGCTTTGATTTATGCCGAAGAAAACCTATTAAAAATTGGTATGCCATTTACAGAAGATTATAAGTTTCATACAAAAAACGCAATTAAACACAATAAAAATATGACTAATAGAAAGAGAGCAAAATTAAATGATAAATAAAGAGAGAGCAAATATGATACCAAGCGAACTCGCTAGTGTGCTTGTTGTGGATAACATTGTTGAGTATCAGTCAATTGAGCGTGTTCGCATCAGGATAACCACACCTGACACTAGCACAGCACTTAAAACTGATTATAAAAATATTCTTAAAGTATTTGATGAGGAAGGAAATATTGTATGGCAAAAGAAATAAATATGATAATGATCAAAGACAACTTATCTAGTGTTGAAGTGCTAAAACTCATAAAGAGGAGCATTGATACCGAAAGTCTTAATCATAACCCAAAAGGTGTAAAAGCACTTAAAGACTTATACGATAAAGTAATAGGAGAGAGTTTAATATGAGAATACACGAAAGAGTTTATCGCTTCAAAATAAGTTTTGAAGATTACGATTTGATTAGGCAAGGCACAGATAATTACTATGTCGATTTAGGACACGAGAATTATGAAGTCGGCGATTTAGTAAGATTTGACAATGATAAGGCATTTAGTGAGAACTTATTTAGAATTAGACACATAAGAACAATTAACTCGACTATGAGAATTGTTAGTCTAGAAAGGATAAAGTAAAAATGTTAAATAAAGTAGCGTTTTGGTTAAGAACCTTTACGATAATGCCTGTGCCACTCTATGCGATTTTAATTATTTGGTTAGCAAATGGTAGTGTTATTCTAAATGCGTTAATCATATTGATTTTAATTCAAGTATGGTTTGTGGTTATTTGGATATTTGATTTAATGTTATTTATAACGAAAGGAATGGACTAAAAAATGAAAGAAAACTTATTTGTAGGAACAGTTATCAAAGAGCAAAATGATCGCTTAATGAGTTGTAATGAGTTCGCTAATTTCTTAGGAATTAGCGCTCCAACATTATATTCTATCAAAAAAAATAAAGCGATTTTCTCTAAGACTGCTCGTAAGATTTGCGATAAACTTAATATCACTGATAAAAAAGTTATTGCGAGTATTAACATAAAGTATTATAGTTAATATACAAGACTTAAAAATAAAGGAGGGCATTTATGCCTATTAAAAAACCAAGTGAGTTAGACTTCTCCAACAAAAAGTATGAGATTATTATTGCGGGACTTCCAGGACTAGGAAAATCTACCTTAGCCCAAAGTAGCCCAAAACCACTACTTATCGACCTCGATAGAGGTATCGATAGAGTAGATGCCGAGTTTAGAAGAGATACAATGGTTGTTAATGACTACGCGAGTTTGCTTCAAGAACTCAAAACGGACGACCTTAGCGCCTACGACACGATTATTATTGATACTGGTGGAGTGCTTATCGACTTTATGAAAGACTACGCTATCGCCGACAACTCAAAGAACGCAAAAAGTGATGGCACACTAGCGTTATGTGGGTATGGGTTCGTTAATAAAACCTTTAATGACTTCCACACCTACTTAAAGAGCCTAGACAAGCACATTGTTTGGTGCTTCCACGCCAAAGAAGTGAGCGAGGACGATATACTTAAACTCCGTTTAGATGTCGAGGGCAAGACCAAAGACACCATTTGGCGAAGTGTTGATATCGGCGGGTTTATCGAAATGAAAGGCAAAGATAGAGTGCTTACCTTTGCCCCTTGCCAAAAGTTCTACGCTAAACAAACGCACGGCGTTGCCGATAGTTATATCTTGCCTGATATTCATAGCACTCATAAAAACACTTTCTTAACGGACTTAATCACACATATAACCACAACTTTAAATAGTGAGGTCAAGAGTGCGAGTAAGGACAAGGAAGAATACGAGTATATTATGAATACCTTACGCCCACGTATTGAGGACGCCAAGAACGAAAACGATATTAATGACTTACTATTCACAATGAAGAACACAAAGTTTGCTCTTACAAGCGAAGTCGAGTGTAAGGCGTTATTCTCTAAAAAAGTAAAGGAACTTAAATTACAATATAACAAGGAGTTGAACGCTTATGAGCCAACGCTACCTAATAACGCCAACCCTGCTTAATAATTGGGCTTACCTAATTAATAGCGAAGGCGACTACGCAAGACAACTAGAAGGCTTTAAAACACTTCTAGAACGCTTGCCTACCACGCCTACAAAGGCAATGATCGAGGGCAACGAGTTTGAAGATAAGGTTTGTAGCGGACGCGACAAGGAATTAAGTCCTATTGTAAAAGGTGGGGTGTTCCAAGTGCCTTGTAAGAAAGAAATCTACATTAAAAGTATTAATATGCGTTTCTTACTTTATGGGAGAATAGATGTATGTAAGTGCGGGCATATTTACGATATTAAACACACGCAAAAGTATGAGAACCCAAAGTTTTATAACTCGTTCCAACATAAGATTTATCTTGTGTGTGTGCCTAATGCTGTCGATTTTACCTACATTGGTAAAGACTTCGCTATCGAGAAAGGCGACACAGAAGGCGACACTGATTACTTCGAAGAGAAGTATGTAAGAAAGCCTTACTACCTACACGATATTGAAGTCGGAATAGTTGAGTTTATCGCGTTTCTAAAACGCACAAAGTTGTTAGATATCTACCTAGAAAAATGGGTAGCAAATAAGGAGAATTAAAATGGAAAACTATTTAGATATGACTGGTAGCGATACCGAAAACAAAGATTTTACCGAGATTAAGGACGGGGAGTATGAAGTAGAAATTGAGAGTGCCGAAGAAACTGAAATACCAAGCACTCATACACCAAAGTTAAAAATCGTGTATAATATCCGTAGCGACATCGATCAAGAGTTTAAAGGACGCAAGATATTTGATGACTGGTTCAAGGGCAAAGACACCCACGATTATAATAAAAAGAGATTAAAGCAGTTAATTGGGGCGACAAAACGCGCCACTGATAACCAAACTTTTGCCACCTTAAAAGAAGTCCTTGACTTCCTTGTCGGTAAGCAGGTTGTAGTTGTGGTTAAAAACGAAGATGATAGCTGGGGTGGGAAAACTCGAACAAGACTTAATGTTAAGTATTGGAAAGAGAGCCAACACAAACCAACCACTCTCGAAGATGATATGCCAAAAGAAGAAGTTGATACAGGAGATTTGCCTTTCTAAAAGAAATAGGAGAAACTTAATTTATGGAAGAAACTAATTTATTAACGACTTTACATAGGACTAAAACTTCCATAGATACTAACTACGAATATTTAGGTATGTGGTTAAGTGCCAACGATTTAACACGAAGCAAGCACTTCGTATGTTGGACGACAGGTAAGATACCGATTAATGTTTATACGGGTGGCAACGCTCAATGTAATAACCCACAAACTTGGGCTACATTTGGGGAGTGTGTTGCCTACAAAAACACCCACTCCGCAATACTTGGCATAGGAATTATGCTAGGTATTGATGAGAAGGGGCGACAAATAATTGGTATTGATATCGACCACATCAACAAAAACGACCTACTCGATACTATGAACGATATTCTCCATACCGTAAAAGGTTATCAAGAAATATCGCAAAGTGGCGATGGGGTTCATGTAATTACCTTTGGCACAGTGCCAAAAGGCATACGCCGTAAAGGTGGTTTAGAAATCTATGATACGGGGCGATATATTGCCCTTACAGGCACTCGTGTTTATGTAGAAACACAAGCCACACAAATAGGTGATGAGAGCAAAAACATTGACAAGATTTATAAGAAATACTTTGGCAGTGCGATTAGCGTAGGGGAAACGGCTGATATAACAAAGCCTATTTACCTTGTTATGAATGAAACAAAGCCTATTAATAAGGCAAGTAGCGACCTTGTCGAGAAGATTAGAAAAAGCACTGGTGGGGCGAAGTTTGATAAACTTTATGGTGGGGAATGGGAAAACTCCTATCCTAGCCAAAGTGAAGCTGATATGGCGTTATGTTCTATACTTGCCTTTTGGACACAAAAAGACCCCGCACAAATGGATAAGATATTCCGTTCAAGCGGTCTTATGCGTGAGAAGTGGGATAGGAAAGAACGCGACACGACTTATGGGGCAATTACCATAAATAGTGCTATTGCTAAATGTGGTGTGGTTTATAACCCTGAATATGATTTGTCGCCCGCTAATAAAGAGCAAGTCGCAAAGCAAGTTGTTATCCCTACACAATATGTAAATGTAGGAAAGATTACTGATGAAAACGGACAAGTTCTTGACTTTGACTTAAACGATACAGGCAACGCAAGGCGCTTCACGATGCTCTACAACACAACAATTAAGTTTAACATTGAAAGCAATACCTTTATGGTATGGAACGGCGTGAAATGGGATATGGATACCTTAAAGAGCGCTCAAACAAAATTAGTATTTGATGGTTTTGTGGACAATATGAAACAAGATATGCTTAACGAGCAAGACAAAGAAACTCGCAAGACAAAGGCGAAAAATGTTGAGCGACTTTATAGCAACGCAGGGAAAAAAGCAGTCCTAGAAGAGTGCCAACACCAAAGCAATATGCCAGTAAGATTTAAGGACTTTGATACAGATGACTTTTTATTTAACACACCTAATGGCATACTTGATATTAAAAATAATCAAATGTTGCCTACCAATAAAGCCTATATGCAGAGCCAAGTAAGTGGGACAATGTGTTCTAATATTCCTACTCCTTTATGGGATAAGTTTCTCGTTGATACCTTCGTTGATAAGGAAACGATCAACTTCATTCAAAAGGCAATGGGGCAAACCTTAATTGGCAATAATAAGGAACAAAAATTCTTTATGCTCTATGGCAATGGCGCTAATGGTAAGAGTGTGTTTCTAGATGTAATGCAAAGAGTATTTGGCGACTATTGTAAGAAAATGAAGATGGCAGTCTTTACAAGTGAGAAGATAGCTGATAATGCCGAGCGAGTATTTGCACCATTACAAAAAACTCGTATGCTTATTGCTAACGAAATTAAAGAAGGCAAGGCATTTGAAGTTGGACTTTTAAAAGATATTACGGGTGGTGGAAATATACAAGGAAGATACCTTTATGGGGAAATGTTTGAATACGAGCCAAAGTTCACACTTTGGATGGCAGTCAATACTAAACCTTATGTAAATGATGAAAGCGATGGCTTTTGGCGAAGAGCAGTCTTAATTGAGTGCCCTAACAAGGTTAGCGAAGATAAACTAGATGTAAATCTCGAAGATAAACTTATGAAAGAAGCACCTGGAATACTCTATTGGGTATTTATGGGTGCTATGAAACTCTTAGAAGAAGGGTTAAAACTCACTCCAAAAATGTTTGATGAAGTTCTCGACTATCAAAAGGAAATGAGCACTATCGACCAATTCTTAGAAGATAAAGTCGATAATATCGACAAGGCGACAAGCAAGGCGATAGATGTGTATAACTCCTACTACAAGTGGGCGAAACGCGATTGTCAGTTGCCTATGAACTCTACGAAGTTTGGAATTAAGATGGCGCAAAAATATACGAAGATTAGAAAAAGCGATGGTATATATTACCTTGATTGTTGCTTAAAGGCGGATGATTACTTATGAGAAAAGATAACCACATTAAAGAAGAGATAGAGAAACAAAAACTCTACGAAGAAGAACAAAAAAAGATTAAAGCTGAGATTAAGGCGACACCCCACCACTTTTGGCGCTTAATGTGGCATTACTTTAAAAAGCCCTTTGTGTGGATAATTCATAACATAAAGGACTGGCGCACGGCGGTTATATTCTTAATTGTAATGCTAGTCGTAGGGTGTGAGGTGTGGATACCACTACTATTAGGCTTATTAGCGTGGGGCACGCCATTTGGCGCGACAATGCTAGGCATAGCGGGAACTTGTGAGGCGTTTTGGTTAATGCCTATGACCCCTTTCCTCCCCTTATGTATAGGGCTTACGGCGGTAGTAAAAGGCATATTTAATAAGATTAGGTTTAGGCGTTTTGAGAAAAAGGAGAAACAAGATGAACAACAAAAAGATAGGAAATAGCGTAGAGAAAACCACAAGAACATATCTAGCAAGTTTAGGTTTTTGGGCGCACTTACTAGTCGACAACGCAAACGGGCAACCATTTGATATTGTGGCTATTAAAGGCGACCATACACTTTGCGTAGACGCAAAAAACATTGTCGATAATGTTCGCAGTTTCGCTTTTAACCGCATTGAAACCAACCAATGGAACTCAATGACCTTGATCAAAAACATATCGAGTGCCATTTGTGGCTTTGCGATTTATCATTGTGGTGTAATTTACTTCGCGAGTTTCGAGCAAATTAAGGCGTGTTTAGAGCGGGGAGAGAAGAGTATTCCAATGCCTTCTCTACCAACTCTTAAAAGGTATTTAGAAAATGTTTATTCGTGTTAGCAACAAACTTTATATTGAGAACCCTACTTTGCCGATTATCGACTATTGTAGCAAGGTCTTAACTATTGATAACCCTACTTACCTAATTGCTCTAAAACTAGGTAAGCGAACAAGTTATATTCCACGCACGATTAATCTTTACGAGCGAAACGGAGACACGTATGTTTTGCCCAGCCAACTCCAAATTATTTTCTTGATTTCTGATTGGAGTATAAATTTTAATAGAAAGCAAGATATTAAAATCACAGGAGCATAAAGACGAAATTCTCCAATACATATTTTAAGATTTACGGACTTTTGATTTGTGATTTAAATATGTAATCATATTAGTTCATGTCTAATTGGTTACAAAATAATAAAGGAGTGTAATACATAATGACAATTAACGTGGCAGAATTGAAATTTAATACAATGGAAGAAATGAAAGACTCAGCACATAACAATCTGTATAATGAAATTGGAGTGCAAACGATATTTGCTATTCCAAATATTGCAACGGCGACAATTTATTTTGTTTATACTCAAAATCTCATTGAATTTGAAATCGTATCAGATACACCTAACGGCGAAGATTTGTTATACGTAGAAGACGAATTAACAAAACAGGGATATAAAAATATTAAAAAGATTGTGACAGAAAAATATTATTCGATTATTAATTCGTTTACTGAAAAGGAGTGAGTTATGAACAGGCTTAAAAGATTGATAGAAGATAAAATTTACTATTCAATTAAATATGGTTTTCAGCGAATGTTCAGAGGATATGATGACACAGAGGTCTTTGATTTTGATGTGGTTTTCATTAGAAAATTTACTAAAATCCTAACGAAGATTAAAGATAATAACGTATTAATATTCCGTAACGTAGACACAAATGAATATATGAGTAATGAAGAACAGAAGAAATTTTTAAACCATTGGATTGATTTACTTAAAAATTCAGACGAAGATGAATTATACGAACAGGAGTTCCCTAATAAGCAGTCTCATGAGGAAGATTATCGAGATTTTGTATATCGTTCTAAAGTGGCGGCTAAGAATCGGTATGAAGCACTTGAATTGTTTGCAAAATATTTTGACCAATTATGGGAGTAAAACATGAACAATAAATTGAAATATTGGTGGGGAAATAAAGAACCTGAGTCAAACATGAAACTTTCAGATTCTATAGATACACCAGAGATTGAAAGACAGCAAGAAATTGCAGATATGATAAACTGAATAAAAATTATCTTTATCAAAGAGAACCTATGGAAAGAGGTAGCTATACCGATGTTTATTGGTGTAGAAACTGGACTTTTACAGTTCGTAAAACAGCAGACGGCGAAGCGTATATGTATGATACATATTTTAATAATTGGGATTCAGCCATTCGGGTAACAGATGATAATATTAATGATTTTGAAGTAGTGTTTGATTTTAGGAATGTTGAAAGAGTTCCCGATAGTTTCAGAAATGAATATGAAGATGATGACTTATATTATGTTGCCACTGATAGCGGTGGATATAGTTGTGGAGATTTGTATTGGAAGGATAAAAATACTAAATCATCATTAAAAAAGCAAATTAATAAAAAACGTCAAGCTGTTAAAGATGCGGAATATGAATTAGAGTATGCAAAAAGAGATTTGAAAAGTTTTGTAACAGAAAATAATATTAATACAAATGATTATCCAGAAGAGTCATAATAAGATAGAATGAGAATTTGCTTCGATATAGAAAGGAAATGATTTTTATAAAATACGTTGGCAGTAAAAACAGAATTTCTAAAGAGATAGTACCTATTATTCAAAAATGTATTGATGAGCATGATATTCATACATACTTTGAACCATTCGTTGGTGGTGCAAATATGATTGATAAGATTAAGTGCAATAGGTGTATTGGAAATGACATTAATGAGTATCTTATCGCATTACTGAAAGCAGTACAGAGTGGATGGAATCCATTAGAATCAGTTACTATGACAAAAGAGTTTTATAATAATGTTAAAGACAACAAGGATAAATATCCTAAAGAGATCCTCGGTTTGTGCGGATTGTGCGCTACATATAATGCAAAGTGGTTTGGTGGATACGCTGGAATCGTCCATACGAAAATTGATACATATAGGAATTACTATGAAGAAGCAGTAAAGAATCTTTTGAAACAGAAAGATGATATTAAAGATATTAAATTTATTTCAACTGATTATCTTACATTAAACGAAACAAAGATGAAAAATTGGGTTATCTATTGTGATCCACCTTATCAAGATACCACCAAGTACAATAACATTGGATTTGAATATGATGTATTTTGGCAATGGGTTAGAGATACTTCTAAAAACAATTTCGTATTCGTGTCAGAATACAATGCACCTAAAGATTTTAAGTGCGTATGGAGCAAGGTATTAACTACAACACTTGACAAAAGTAGTCGTAGTACGGCTACAGAAAAGTTGTTTACATATAATTCTAATATGATGAAATAAGAGTTTTATCTCATTGCAGACAATATTAAATCGTAAAGGAGCTAGACAAAAATATTAAAACTAAATAATTTTTATATAGATGAATCAGTTAATTTTATGAAAAACAATATTCCAGATAATTTTGTAGATTTAACTGTTACATCTCCACCATATGATAATTTACGTACATATAAAGGCTTTGTATTTGATTATCAATCAATGTTAAAAGAATTATATAGAATTACCAAAGATGGTGGAGTAGTAGTTTGGGTGGTAAACGATGCTACTATAAAAGGTTCAGAAACATTAACATCGTTTAAGCAAGCAATATATGCAAAAGAAGAATGTGGATTTAATGTTCATGATACAATGATTTATGAAAAAATTAATTATATCCCATTGACACATAATAGATACGAGCAATGTTTTGAATACATGTTTGTGTTCAGTAAAGGGAAACCAAAAACATTTAATCCTATAATGATAGACTGTAAAACTAAGGGGAATAATACAGATAAGAGAACATTTTATCAAACAAACAAACAAGATAAACCAACAATAGGACATAATAATGTTTGCGTAAAGAATCAAAAACAAAATAAAAATATATGGGAATTATCTACAAATAGTGGTTACAAAGGTCATCCGGCACCTTTTCCAGAACAATTAGCAAAAGATCATATTCTTTCGTGGAGCAATGAAGGAGATATTGTTTTTGATCCAATGTGTGGTTCAGGAACAACATGTAAAGAAGCATATCTTTTACATAGAAATTTTATTGGTGTTGATATGAGTGAAGAATATATAAATAATATTTGTATTCCACGACTTGAACAATATGGGTGGAATAGCATTAATAATATAAGCAAACAAAATTCTATATAATCGAATAAAATAAAAGAAGTATTTCATTCGATAAAATATTAAAAGGAGAGATATATTATAGAATATAAAAAATTTATTCTACTTAACGTTAGTAGTAAATTTGCTAAAAGATGATGAATTGAAATCTATGTTACAACATGGTGCGGAAAGCCCACTCCTTTAGGTGTGGGATGGATAGCACTTTAAAATAATATAAAATATTGTGTATATAATACTTGACAACATACACATTGTTTGATATAATATAAATATGGAAAATAATTATAGACATACTGAAACAACAGTATCATTAATCAATTATCATTTTGTATTTTGCCCTCGTTATAGGAGAAAAATATTTCTTATCCCTAATGTAGAACAACGATTTAAAGCATTAGTTAATGAAAAATGTAAGGAGTTAGATATTAACATTATTGCATTAGAATGTGATAAAGACCATACTCATATGTTTTTAAATTGTTTATCTACACAAAGTCCTTCTGATATTATGCAAAATATTAAAGGATATACCAGTAAGGTGTTAAGAGAAGAATTTGAAGTATTATCTAAAATGTCAAGTTTATGGACACGAAGTTATTTTGTATCAACTGCTGGTAATGTATGTAGTGAAACTATTAAAAAATATGTAGAAAATCAAAAATCAAGATATTAGAAAAGAGGTGAATATTCATTGAGTAATTTTGTGGTACAATTCCCTTTAAAAACTGAAATATATCAAGATGACATTCTTAACAAGCGTTTTGAAATTGGTAGAAAAATCTATAATGCTTTAGTCAATGTAACTTTAAAACGTTATAATGAAATGATCAAAACTAAAATATATCGTTCTATTAAATCTGAATTAGCTGAAATTTATAAGTCAGAAGATAAATCTAAATTAAAACGTAAAAAAGAATTATGTAATCAGCTAAATGATTTGTATAAACAATATAAGCTCAATGAATATGCTTTTTGTAATGATGTTAAATTAATGCAACATCATTTTAAAGATAATATTGATGCCTTTACTTCTCAGAAGATTTGCACTCAATTGTGGAATGCATATGAAAAATTATTATTTGGTAATGGTGAAAAGATTTGTTTTAAAAGATATGGTGAATTCAATTCTTTTGAGGGTAAGTCAAATAAGACAGGTATTAAATTCAAAAATGATATATTATATTGGAATGGCTTAATTATACCAACAATTATTAATTATAGTAATCCATATGAATACCAAACTATGCAAAATGAAATTGCTTATTGTCGCATAGTTAGAAAATATGTACGTAATAAATATAAATTTTACTTACAAATTGTATTTAAAGGTATTCCACCTATTAAGATTGATAAAGATACTGGTGAAATTAAGCATCTATTAGGCAATGGCAATGTTGGGTTAGATATAGGTACTCAAACATTAGCTATATCAAGTCAATCAGATGTTAAACTAATTGAATTAGCTGATAAAGTACAGAATATTGAAAATCAAAAACGATTATTACTTAGAAAACTTGATCGCAGTAGACGTTCAATTAATCCAAATAATTATAACGAAGATGGTACGATTAAGAAACAAGGAAATAAAAAAGTTGTTTGGATTAAATCTAATCACTATATTAAAATTCAGAATCGACTTAAAGAATTATATCGTAAACAAGCAGATGTAAGAAAGTTACAACATGAATGTTTAGCAAATTATATTTTATCGTTAGGCGATAATATTTATGTTGAAACTATGAATTATGCTGGATTACAGAAACGTGCTGTTAAAACAGAAAAGAATGATAAAGGTAAATTTAAAAAGAAGAAAAAATTTGGCAAGTCATTGGCAAATAAAGCACCAAGTATGTTGTTGGCTATTATTGATAGAAAACTAAATTATTACGGTAAGCAATTAAATAAGATAAATACTTATAGCGTTAAAGCAAGTCAATACAATCATTTAACTGATACTTATAATAAGAAAGAATTATCAGAAAGATGGAATAATTTTGATGGATTAAAAATCCAAAGAGATTTATATAGCGCTTTTCTTATAATGAATGTTAATGAAGATTTAAAAAGTATTAATAGACAACAGTGTTTTAATACTTTTGATGATTTTGTTAAATTACATGATATTGAAATTGAAAGATTAAGAAATAGTAAAGTTAAAACAATAGCAAGTATGGGAATTTAAATAATAAATAAAAGGTTTTGAAACGAGCCTAATGCTATCGTTAATGGGTTCAATAGAATCTTTGGTAGTGAAAGTCTTGATGAAACAAATTAGTGTATATATAGTTTCGACTTATATAAGAAGTTTGTGTAATTAAGAACCCCACTGGCTTTAGCCGTGGGAGTCTCAGAGGAATATAAGTTATTAAAGAATAGTAATGCAAATGATATTGTATTTTAAAATATTAAAAAGGAGAAATGATAGTATATTATGAAATTTCAAATTGGAGAACAGGTAAAAGTTGTTGGAAATCATTATGATTATGAATCAAAAGGACTTTTAGGTATTGTTAAAAAGTGCTATCCTTTTGATACGTTGCAGTATTCAGTTCATTTTATACGTGATAATGGAAAATTACCAATGAGATTTTATGAATTTATTGACGAAAAAGATTTGAGTCATGTTGAATTAGTAAAGAAAGGATAATAGTATTATGATTACGACATCAAAAGAAAAAGAAAAGTTGTTCAACTATATTCGTGATATTGAATGGATGACAAGGCAAACAGAAAGGTTAGAAGAAGAAAAACAGAATTATGAAAGAAAAATTAGCAAGAAGAAAAATACAATTTTAGATATGATTACTGTTAAGGAAGATGATTAAAAATGATTGATTTGTCATGTTGCCGTATCTCACCGTCTATTTCTATTAGACGTTCTTCAATCGTTTTATTTGATTTGCGTGGCATAGCTATCGCTCCTTGTAATTAATTATGTTTATTATATGTTAATTATAGGAAATTTACAAGTGTTTTATACAATAAAATGGGGAGATT
>CALNBM010000059.1 GCA_937874195.1 uncultured Clostridia bacterium
TCTCATTATTTAAGTAATAAATATAAGTTTTTTATTTCTGCAAAACGATAATATGGAAAAAATTAACTTTTAAAGAGTTTATCTCAATTTCAAATATAAACAAACTTTAATATAAGTTGACTTTTTTAACTAGAAACTTTTGATAATATTAAATTTTAAGTTCAAGTACATTCTTAAAATATCATAATCTTTTTGTTTTAGAAAGACTTTATCAACATATCAAAACAATTCACCATTTTTAAAACTCGAACTTGTAAGCAGAAAAATGTATATAATGATATTGTATAACCCATAAAATAAAAAATTAATGAAACTATCAAAATTTGGCGGCGTTTGCATGGCAAATGCCGAATATATAAAAAAATCGGCCAATATTATTAGACAAAATAACAAAAGAAAAATTGTGGTGGTTTCCGCACCCGGTCAACGAAATTCAAATGACATTAAAATAACCGACAGACTGTATGCTTGTTATGATGAAATTATAAAATTTGGACATTGCGATGAGTCCTATAAAGAAATTGAAAAGCACTTTTTAGATATAACAAATGCGTTTAATTTAACTAAATATAATAACATTTTAAAAAATATAAAACTCGAAATTGAAAACTCAAAAAAGGTCGACTTTATAGTAAGCCGTGGTGAGTTTTTAATGGCGCAAATTTTTGCTGACATTTTAAATTTCGAATTTATTGATGCTGGGAAAATTATAAAATTTAATAAAAATAATGAACTAGATGAAAAACTTACTTTTAATCTCACAAAAAAATTTGTTTCAAAAACTAAAAAAGGTGTTGTTATTCCCGGATTTTACGGCAAAAATCCAGCCGGCGAAATAATAACTTTCACACGAGACGGCACAGATTTTACCGCAAGCCTAGTGGCAACTGCATGCGATGTTAGTGTTTATGAAAACTGGAAGGATGTTGAAGGAATATTTACAGGTAACCCAAGCATTATAGAAAAACCTAAAAAGGTTAGTGAAATAAGTTATAGTGAACTTAGAAAACTATCATATCTTGGTGCGAAAGTTGTTCATCCAAGCACAGTGCTTCCAGTAAGCGAAAAAAACATTCCTATTGAAATTAGAAGCTTTTTGGATAGTTCTCTAAAAGGTACGAAAATAACAAATAAGAAATCAAGCAAAATTTCTATTAAGGCAATAACCGCTAAAAGTAACTTAGTTTTAATATATTTAAAAAAAGAAATGCATCATGATGAAACAAAGTTCTTATCAAACATTCTTGATTTTTTGCAGGAACATACGATTTCTTTGTCACTTTTTAAAGTTGATATTGATAATATTTATATTGTTATATCATCCGCCGACTATTTTAACCACGAAAAATTATTACTAAACAAACTTAAATCCCTTCAACTTAAAGAGTGGGAAGTGGAAGATATTGCATTAATTTCCATTGTTGGAAACGATATATGCAGAAAACCAAGATTAATAAATGATATTTATAACACTCTGCAAAACAATTATATAGATATTAAATTTATCAAATTAGACGGTGAAAATTCGTTTGTTTGTGTGGCGGTAAACAATAAAGAAGAAAAATTAACACTCACTTCTCTCTATGAAAAATTATTTTCTTCTTAAAAAATATTAGTATTTTGGAAAAATAGAAAATTTGCTAATTTCTTAAAAATTCATTCAAAAAAACCAAATTTGATATATTTAACATGCTTAAAAACATAATAAACAAAATAAAAATAAAATATAAAAATAAATTAGATTAATAATTTAAAATTTTATATAAAATTACTTGTGATTGATTAGAATTATTAAAATAATAATGCATTATTAAAAACTCTTTGAACTTACTTTTCTATTACAAAGTGGTAAAAAAAAATTAGAAAAAAAATCAGATAAATAATAAAAAATAAAGCAATATAGTAAACTACTAATAATTTAAAACTGCAATTTTTAAATTTAGGAAAAAATAAGTAAGGGGAAAAAAAAGTAAGTAAATAAAGAAAAAAAAGGCGACAAAAAGTGTCGCCGCATACATAATTCAAACCTTAAAAAGGTTTTTTTTAATGGTTTTTGCTAATTGCTAATTAGTATTTTTTGCAATTCTTTTTCTAATAACTTCACATTTTCCGGTTGCATTTCTGTTAATGGCATTCTTAAAATGCCTTCACATAAGCCCATCAAACTTGCAGCTTTTTTAACTGGAATTGGGTTGACTTCTAAAAATAATAATTTTATAAGCGGATTGATTTCAAATTGAAGTTCACGACTTTTTTCTATATTTCCAGCAAAATAGTTTTCACAAATTTCGCTCACAATTTTAGGAATAATATTACTTGCCACGCTTATAATTCCCTGTCCACCTAACGCCAACACAGGATATGTTAAACCGTCATCCCCACTATAAACATCAAGACTACTGGTGCGCAATATTTCTGTAATTTGCTCGATATTTCCGCTTGCCTCTTTAATTGCAGTTATGTTTTTATGCTTGCTAAGTTCAACTGCTGTTGTAGGTAAAATATTAACACCCGTTCTTCCCTGCACACTATATACAATAATTTCTGTGTCCACCTTATCTGCAATTTCAAAGTAGTGTTTGATAAGACCATTTTGGGTGCACTTGTTATAATAAGGTGTTACTATTAATAGTCCATCAACACCTAAATTTTCATAAGCCTTGCTTGTTTCCACTGCCACCGCTGTGTCGTTCGAGCCTGAACCTGCAATAACTGGCACTCTGCCCGCAACATAATCCACCGCATATTCCACTATGCTTATTTTTTCTTGTTTAGATATGGTGGACGCCTCACCGGTTGTACCCAAAACAACGATTGCTTTGGTTCCATTATTTATTTGAAAATCCAGCAACTTTTTTAAAGCGTCAAAGTCCACCTGTCCACTTCCAGTAAAAGGAGTTATTAGTGCTGTTGCACTTCCTTTAAATATCATGTTTTTATCCTTTTTAAATTTATTTTTTCTTTAATAGTTTCGCTAATCAATTTTTATTTAATTTTATTTCCGTACATAGTTTTTAAAACTACAAACTCAAGTATTTAAAATTAGTAAAACCTATGCAAATATATTTTCAAGTCATGAGCACGAAGGCTCAAACCTTACAACAAATCAACTAATCTTACAACAATGAACAAATAATTCACTGGTGCAAAGTTGTCATATTAGATTCACCTGGGAGTAACTAATATAAAACACTATAACTGTCTGTGGAAATAATTAAGTTGGCTTAATTTATAAATAATATAAGTATTAGCGATTTATCAAAGTTTGCAATATTTGCACTGCATTTGTTGCAGCACCTTTTCGCAAGTTATCTGCAACAACCCACATATTCAACCCGTTTTCAACGCTATCATCCACCCGTAACCTTCCTATAAAAACTTCGTTTTTATTATCCGCAATAAAAGGCATTGGATATACATTGTAGGCAGGATCGTCAAACAACTTAACTCCCTTTGCTTCAAATAATATATCTTTAACTTCATCTAATAAAAATGGTTTTTTAAACTGCACATTAATACTTTCACTATGGCAGTTTTCCACTGGTACTCGTACGGTTGTAGCAGTTATTTTTATATTATTATCATCTAGGATTTTTCTAGTTTCGTCTATCATTTTCTGCTCTTCTTTGGTGTAACCGTTTGGCAAAAACTCATCAATATGTGGAATCACATTATTATATATCGGTGCGGAAAACTTTTTAGGATTTTTACCCAATTCGCCATTTTTTAAATCATCCACACCGCTTTTGCCTGCACCACTAACTGCTTGGTATGTGGAAAAAACAATGCGTTTTATTCCATACACTTTATGAAGTGGAGCGAGTGCAACCACCGCTTGAATAGTGCTGCAATTTGGATTAGAAATAATATTTTTATGATTTGTTATTGCGTGTGCGTTTACTTCTGGCACAATTAATGGAACATCACTATTCATTCTAAACGCACTAGAATTATCTATAACTATAACGCCTAATTTTGCAAACTTTGGTACAAATTCTTTTGAAATACTACCACCTGCGCAAAATAAAGCGTAATCGATTTTTATGTTTTTAAAGTTTTCTTCTTTTAGTTCAATAAGATTATAACTAATATTTTTAAATATTATCTCACCACCAGCACTTCTACTGGATGAAAAGAGATATAAATTTTCTATTTCAATATTTTCTTCTGCTAAAACTTGCAGAATTTTCCTACCTACCATTCCGCTTGCACCAATAACTGCGATATTATAACCCATAAAATATCTCCTTTATTATTGTAATATCGGCTGAATTTGCTTGCCGATTGTTGCTTCTTCAATGGTTTTACCAATTAGGCCATATTCAGCAATTATGGATGTAGGTTTAGATATTGCATTATCTTGAGAATAAGGTACAAAATAAACATTTCTAGCTGCCATCATCACTCCTAAATTTTTAGCATTTAATCCCAACCCGTCATTAGTTGAAATCGCAAGAGCAACTGGCTTTCCGTTTCTAAGATGCGCTTTAACTGCCATAGTAACAGGTGTGTCTGTTATTGCATTTGCAAGTTTTGCTAGTGTGTTTCCTGTACATGGTGCAACAAGCATAATATCCACTGCTCCGCTAGGACCTAGTGGTTCTGCTGTTTGCAAAGTGTCGATAGGTTGTTTTCCTGTAATTTCTGCCACTTTATTTTTAAAGTCACTTGCTTTAAAAAATCGCGTGTCAAGATTTGCTGTATTGAAAGAAAATATAGGAATAATATCATAGCCTTCTTTAACCAACTTTTCCATTTCCACAAGTATTCTATCAAAGGTGCAAAAAGAACCTGTTACCGCCCAGCCTATTGTTGTTTTTTTCAAAAGTATTTCCTCCTAATTAAAGTGTTTCAAAATATGTTTCAGCATAATTTCTCCTGCTGATTGAGCTGAATACACTTTAGGGAGCGCTGGTGCTAATATATAATTTAATTTGTATTTTTCTTTTAGTTTGGTTGAAATGCAGTTAACAGAAGCAACTTCCACAATTGCAACACCACTCTGCATATTCGTTATCATTTCTTCGGTTATTATTTCAAGTGGAACAGTGTTGATAATTATATCAAATTCACCTATCCTACTTACTAGCTGTTCTTTAGAAATAACATTGTCGGTTAAAATATGTGCGCTTTCATAACTACCTTTATGAAAAGTGCCAAGTGATGCTTTAACGCCTAACTTATCTAACAATAATAAAATTGCTTTGCCACAACGCCCACTACCTAACACTAAAATGTTATTTGAATATATTGATTTCTCCGTGCAACTAAAAATTACTGCTAACACTCCTTCAGCGGTTAATTTTGCGTTTTCAATAGTGAAAATTTCGTTTTGCATAATATTGATATACTCAATATTTTTTTGCTCTAATATTTTAATAACTTCATCTTTTTGATTACCGCCAAAAACCGTACTGTTATCTTTTAAATTTGAGACATCATCGCCTAGTTTTACTGCTGGAGAGAAAACATAAACCACTTGCTGTTTACTGCCAATATGTTCATGCAATTTATATGCTTTATAGCCTAATTTTTTTAAACCTTCTAGCACATAGATATTGCGTTTGTCACTAATATCAATTATAAATTCCACACTTTTGCCCCTGTATTAATAAATTAAACCTAACATTTAGGTTCATACCAGTATATGAAAAATTTCCGCGACAGTGTGAAGGTTAGTGTAATAGAAGTGATGATTGAATCTATTTTTAATTGCTATAATTTCTCATAGTTTATACAATTTTTTTAATCTTTCAAAAATCAGATTAATGTGTGAGTTTAATGCGGATGATTTTTTATAAAATAAAATTAAAAAAATTGAAAAATGTTTTTTACTTTATATCTTATTTTTATTTTATTTACTGTGTGATATATAATTATGTTATAAAACATTTCTAATAAATCTTACAACCCAAAAATGCCGTGCTTTAAAGCAGATTAATGCGTTTTTCACTTTTAATAAAATCCAAAACGGTATCGGTTTTCTTTCTAACACATAAGCGACATATGTTTTACTTTAAAAAAACTTTATTGTTTATGTATACCTATAACACTTATCTCTCTCACGCAAAGGCTGGTGGTTTCTTATAAAAAAACGAACAGTTAATAATAATGTTCGTTTAAAATTTTTATTATTTATGTTTATATAACCTATATGAAATTGCGAATACAAATATTTTTCGTATTGTCACATAAGACCTTTTTATCTCTCTCACGCTCAGCCCGTGGTACTTTTGCCATACTCCCCTTTATAAAAATAAGCATTAAAACATCTGCATTTTATTTAACATATTTTTGCTTATCCTTTAATTCCACAAGCAAATCAGTTCGCATTTTACTTTTAAAATATTATTTTAATTTAGAATTTTTTATGTTTAAGTATCTTCCTAAAATATCATCAAAATCATGGCATTTTAGTTTTTCATGAAGTAGTTCAATTTGCCATTGTTTAATGTTTTGGGTATGAAACCATGGAAAAAACTTAATGGTTTTAGAAAAGTGCCTAATAACAGTGTCTTTTCTAACTCGCTTTTGCTCATTAAATCTGCGGTTTAATATTAATTTTTTTGTTGCAAATTTATTAAGCACCGTTTGGTCGGTTAAGAAAACTTTTTTAACATTGAGTAAGTTTCTGCATTTTTCAAATGTTTTTGTTTCCCTAATTTTTTTCATATTTAGAAGCAATACTCCTGCATTACAATATGTTGGATAAAAGAAAACCTTACCATAATAATCACGACTACCCGCAAATTCATAGTCCGTTATATCAATATCATATAGTTTACTTATATCATCATTCGCCATTAAATCCACATCTAGATATAGCACTTTATCGGGAACAATATCCATCATATCTGCAAATAATCGTAAAAATGTGTATGGAGTGTAACCTGTTTCAATATTAACAGAATTTATCATTTCCTTAGAAAAAGTGTCTGTTAAATCAACTTTTGTTATTGTGCTTTTGGGATTGACTTCCTGAACAACATTTTGCAGAATTTTAATATCCCTATCTGAAACAGACAGAAAGTTTGGATTAAGTTTAGGCAAATCCATAGTAAAAATTAAAACATTTAATTGTCTGTTTGTGTGTTTTACAATCGACAATAATGCGGTTAGCATTCCGTCAAAAACTTTATAGTTTCCACTAAAAATTATATTTATCATTTGTTTATACCTCTTTTTTTATATATTTTATTTTTTCGTAAGTTGAAGATTCACTTCGTTTTAACATTTTGTTATACACTTGATTTCGTAAACTATCTGCCTTTTCTGTAAGCGATAGATTATCGGGAGCATAAAATGGTCCGTCCACATAAATAACTGTTTTGAATCGGTTTTTCGTTGCTTGATATGTGGTAGTGCAACTAAAAGTTGGCACACCAAACTTTATAGGATATTTAAATGCGGTGGATTTAAAGGGTCGAATACCGACATAATATGGCCAGATATGCGCTTCGGGATATACAATTATTGCAGATTTTTGCTTTATTTTAAGTTCAAGTGCTTTCATAAAATTTTTACTGGCATTAAAATCATCGGGCAAGGGCAAAGCACCCAGCATTTTAACCATATTTCCCATAATCGGTATACTCACATTGTCTGCATTGGTGATAGAATAACATTGTTTTGGAAAATTTAATATTGATGGAGAGAAGGCATCCGCCATTGCATTAGTATGGTTGGAAAAAATGAAATAACCACTTTTTTTATGAGCTTTTAAAATAGACTTATTTTTAAAAGATATTCGTCTTACAATCTTTATATATATAAACGCATAAGTGGTTGCAATCATTCTGTATAAAATAAAAGTTACAATTTTATAAAATATGTTGTTACTTACATACTTATAATTTTTATCTATTTTTTTTGTTTTAAAGTTTGTTTTATAAAATTCTTCATTTTGTTCATCGGTGTAATAGTATATTTGTTTTTTTTTCATTTCTTACCCTCTAAAAGTTAAACACTTATAGGTTTTATCTCTTCTTCAATCGAAATGTTAAGAGCACACTTTTCTTCATCTTCCATATTTTCTAGTGGAACGCTAAAATCATACACTTCATAAAATGGGTCAATTTCTCTACCCAACGCAATTTGATGTTTCTTTAAAGTGTTATAATAATTGTTTTGGTCATAACTATCTTTTTTCGCCTGTGCTTTTAAATTTTCTAAACTTACAGCATCTTTCTTATAGTCCTCATCGGTGGTTTTACTAAGCATATTTAGCATAACATTGTAAACCTCAGTATCTTTCGCATACTTCCAAAAATGCTCTTCATATAAAACACCTTTTCTAATCCACGGTTTTAACGCCATTTTATAGTGCGCCAATTTAAGAGTGCTGTCATCAAAATCGTTTTGCTTTAATGGGCATTTATTCCAGCCTCTATGAATATAAAGTACCTTTCCTTTAAATAATGCGTTAAACAAATCTTGGTCGGGTGCAATGATAAATCTAAACTGACTTAGAAGATTAATAAATTTATCCTCCGTTTGATTTTTTCTAAGCTTATCCAAATTCATAACCATAACGCCAGAGTTAAAGTATTTATATCTATTCACTCCCACCATTTTTTCAGCATATTCTCCAAAAGTAGGCATAACAGCCATAACATCTTCTTCAATCGCACCTATAACTTTATCCTTTAATTTATGGTTATAAAGTTTTGCAATATCATCAAGAATCACAATATCACAATCAAGATAAATCGCTTTATTAAATTGAGGAAATAAGTTTGGAATAAATACTCTATAATAAATAGCATTAGTGTAGTAATCTCTTAAATACAATTTTTTGCTAATAGCCTCTAAATTCTTTGTTATATCAACAAATTCAATAGTAAGGTTGTCGGTTGCATATTTATTAATCATCTCTTTATGCTTTTCCGAAATATTAACTTGCAAAACATAAACCTTATATGTGTTATTTTTGTTTAGATGTTGCGCCATAGAATGAATAGCAATCACTAAAAATGGCGCATAGTTATCGTCTGTGGCAAACACAATAGGAACAATATTTTTTGATGCCTCCCGAAGTTTAACCATGCTGATTTGATTTTTGATTTTATTTTTAATACTTTTCATTTTGTTCTCCTTTGAATTTTCAATAACTGTAATAATAGTGCAATTTTAACAAATTAAAATGGATTTTTAAAGATAATTTTTGAACTATTATTCCCAACTTAAAATCACAAAACGAGAACAACAAAAAATAGTTCCCGTAAATCGGGAATTTGCTTGATTTACATTTTTATATCTAGTATAATAACAATATATATCCCAAAGGGAACAATTTATGGACATAAGACAAATTATTTCTAATAACTTAATTTTACTTAGAAAAAAACATAATTTAACTCAAATAGAACTAGCAGAAAAACTTAATTATTCCGACAATGCCATATCTCGTTGGGAACGAATGGAAGTTTTGCCAAGCCTTGAAACGCTTGAAAAAATAAGCGAACTTTTTAATGTATCCCTTGCTAGTTTAATTTCCGTTAATTCAAAAGAACTAAGCGAAAAGGAACATAAAAAACTAATTGCAAATCGACTTGCAACTTGTTTAATTTATGTTTCTCTTATAATACTTGTGGCAACTGTTATTTTTGTTTACGCTCGTATCAAATTAGGTGAAGTACTATGGGAAGTTTTTGTTTGGTCTGTGCCTTGTATATGTTTAGTCATTATGCCCTTAAACACGGTATTTGGAAAACATATTTTTAAATTTGTTATTTTTTCAGTGTTTTTATGGACTTTTATAGCATCAATATTTCTTCAATTTCTTGACTTAAATATGTTTATGATTTTCTTTATAGGAATACCTATTCAAGGAGCTCTAGCAATTTGGACATTTGTAAAACCAAAGAAGAAATAGTATAGAATTGACAAGTGTCCTTAAATCTGCTTGTAAGTAACGAATACACCCCTCGAAATTACTTAGTATTTTCGTTAAAATAGAAAAATGGATTATATACGAAGTGATACCGAATTTTATTTTTTTATTGTTTATCTGGCATTTGTATTTTTGCTATTAATTAAACAAAAAAACACATTAGTAAAATTTATTTCTAATGTGTTTTTTTTATTTAGTCTGTTTAAACCTTTTTAATCCAGTTTATTTTGTGCTTATAAAAAGTAAGTCATTTAATAAATTATTTATTCTAAAAGTAAATTTGTTTTTAATGTGTTTAAAATTAAATTATTTTTAGTCCTGCAATTAAATCAACAACACTAAATTTACAATTTATAAAGCAACTTCTATATCTCATACATTTTTTAATCATCAAATAAATCAACTTTCTATATTTCATAACATATTTTAATCATCAAAATTTAATGGTTGAATAAAGTTGCTTCCGTCATAATCTAACATAACACCATAATACTCTTCGTACTTTTCCACCCATAATTTATGAGCGGTTTTCAGCATATCTGCCCTGTTTTCAATTACGCTTAGATTATTATCTTTATAGATTGGCGGAAAGATATGCACTATATATTTTTGCATAGGAAATCCAGCACTGTCAAAAGCATTTAAATCACTCATAGTAACAAACATAGGAACAATAGGCACATTATTTTTAACTGCATAATAAAAAGCACCCACCTTGAACGCTTTTGGTTTACGATAATTCCACCACATTGCTTGTTCAGGATATATAAGAATCCAACTTTTTTTATTTAATAATTTTGAAATTGCTTTGTCAAAATTCATCATTGTTTGAATGTTAGAACTAAGCGGAAGAGTTCTAAAATGTTTTAAACCAAAACCTATGGCACCCGACATAAAATAATTGCCTTCCCTGATAACAGCATAAAATTTATGTTTAGGTCTTGCTTTATCCACAGCGGTTTTAATTGCCATATTTTCGTCCGCACTAAAATGATTGCTTATAATTATCGCACCACTAGGAATATTTTGCAGATGCTCAATTCCCCTTACTTCAATTTTATGATTTTTAATAGCGTTTTTTTGATACCAAACAGTCATGACATTTGCAATGGCGCCTTTAATTTTTGAAGAAATTTTCTTTTTTAAATAATCAACATCATTTGGTGCAAGTGTTTTTGACGGTGGATCATTTTCAACATCTTGAAAAAAACTCTCTTTGCCAATCTTTTCTAATCTTTTAATACGCTCTAACACCAGCATCCGTTCATTTTGATTTTTCTTTAATATTTTCATTTGCTCTTTTGTCATTATTATCTATTTACCTTAATTTTTTTCTACACTACGTACACAATTAAACAAAACTTGTTTTTAGCGTTATTTTCTTCATTGCATTACCACATCTAATTTTTTCTATCATTAACTTGCCCACTTATTACTCTTTGCATTGCTTTTCTCACAATTAAAATAAAGCTTTCCGCCAGTGTGAAACGAGAGGTTTCACGGCAGTCCATCCTTGCCGGATTAGGGTTATTATATTTCAAGTGTGCTCTGGTTTTCTTAGTTTTTATAGTTCATGATTTTATTCGTTTTATGTAATCTCCCATCATACCGATAACCTATTTATTTTTTATTAATAATAACATTTTTTCTATTTGATTGTCCACTTTAATATATCAATAAATATAAATGAATAGATATTATATATATCTTTAACATTTTATAAAATTATGACATAATTTCAGCGTGAATTATAACTTATTTTGTCAGTTTACAAAAAGCTTATATCTTTAAATTTGCTTTATATTTAATTTATAAAATATTCTTTAATCAAAAACATGATTTCTGCATAAGTTATGGCTTATTTAAGCAAAGTTCAATAAAGAAAACCACATGGAACTGTTACACAAAAAATCTGCGTTTAAAAAATATTATCATATCTGACTTAGCGAAAAATAAAAAAGAAACAGATAATAAACATAATATCATTTTGTTTATTAATGCATGGCTTTCTTATCACTGTTTTTAAAAAAAACCACCGTAAAAACATAAATATAAAATGTTTTAGCGTTTTATAAAATTATGACATAATTTCAGCATGAATTATGGCTTATTTTGTCAGTTTACAAAAAGCTATATTTTTATATTTGCTATATATTTAATTTATAAAATATTCTTTAATCAAAAACATGATTTTTACATAAATTATGGCTTATTATAGCGAACAATAATTTGAGAACTAGGTTTGCCAATAATTTTAAAAAGGAAAAATTCAAAAATAAAGTAACTGTAAAAATTGAAATAAGATAAACGTAAAAATTAAAATAATTTTTTTATATTATATAAAAAATTTAAAGCAAATATATATAACAGAACAAACCTTAAAAAACAATTTACAAAAAATCTATTTTTTATGAATTTTTTTCCAGTTTATTGCAAACCAATAAAATAGTAACAAATTATAAGGGGAATTTATGAAAAAGCGATATTTGTTTTTTACTATAATGCTTGCTCTTGTTATCACATTTTCGTTTATTGAAAGCAATGTTCAAGTATTTTTTGCTGCAGAAACTATTGCAAACGAATCGCAAGTGAGGGTTGTGCAACAACGCTTGCGTGATTGGGGTTACTATGATGGACCAGTTACGGGATATTATGGCGAACTCACAAAAGCGGGCGTTATTAGATTCCAAAGAAAACACGGGCTTAATCCCGAAGGGTATTTAGGAGAATTGACATTACAAAAAATAGGAATTAATGTTGCACCTACCGCAACTGCTGTTTCTTTTACAGGAGATACTCCTTACGACTCAACTATTATAAGACGAGCACAAGAACGACTCCTTAATTGGGGTTACTTCGACGGTCCTGTCACTGGCAATTACGGTCCGTTAACCACAGCCGCAGTTGTTCGCTTTCAACAAAAACACGGACTTAATGCAGAAGGCTACTTAGGTCCGCAAACTCTCGAAAAATTAGGAATTTTTGTTCCTGCAAGCACAGGTCAATCTTATACAAATAATGCAGATTTAGACTTACTTGCGAGATGCGTCTATGCGGAAGCAAGAGGTGAACCTTATGCTGGTCAAGTTGCAGTTGCTGCTGTTGTTCTAAATCGGGTAAATCATCCGAGTTTTCCAAATACAATTTCTGAGGTCATATATCAACCTTATGCTTTTACCGCTGTTGCAGATAGACAAATTTATCTAACACCTAACCAAGCCGCATATAATGCAGCACGAGACGCGTTAAATGGTTGGGATCCAACTTATGGTTGTTTATTTTATTACAACCCTGCCGTAGCAACCAGCCAATGGATGTTTAATAAGCCAGTGGCTACCCAAATAGGCAAACATGTATTCGCTTACTAAAATAAAAGGAAATAATTATGAAAAAAAGTAGAGCAATCTCAAAAGAACAATACAGGAAAATAAACTCGTATCTTATAATAACTATTGGCGTGTTAGTGGGTGCGTGTATATTCCTTGGAATAATGCTAATTTTAACTAATCAAGTTGCAACTTCTAACGCAACAGCATTAGAGGCATCCTATCAAAAATCCTACTATAATTTAGTGGAGAATATTAACAATGCTGAAACAGAAATGAGTAAAGTCCTGCTTACCGATGACGATAAATATGTTGGGGAATTACTAACAAAAGTTTCAAAGAACACGCACAATGCTCAAAACAATTTAAGTCTTCTACCAATTTCAATAAATGGTATTGAAGAAAGTATTAAATTTATTAATCAACTTGGCGGATACTGCGAAACACTTTCAAAAAAGATTACGGACAACAAAAGCATTACACCTCAGGAAAAGGAAACTTTACAACAACTATATAACAGTTTATTAGATATGAAAATTTCCCTTAATAAAATTTCAAATACTATGAACAATAAATATAGCATACTAGAAAACAGCCTTAATTTAGAAAAAGACTATAATGATTTTACCCTTCAACTGCAAGCCATTCACACCAACGATGTGGAATATCCAACAATGATATACGATGGTCCTTTTGCTGATTCTCAAATCACGCAAGAAATTAAAGCCTTAAAAAATTCTACTACTGTGATAGATGAAGAAAGAGCTCGTGAACTAATAGCAAAACTTTTTGATGTGGATGGCGAAATAACCTATATGGGCGACACAGTTCACAACTTTGAAACTTTTGACTTCACTTTTAAAACAAAAAGCGGAAACGAAAACTTTGCTCAAATTTCAAAAACAGAAGGACACTTAATAACTCTTGCCGGACAAGAACAAGACAGAGAGCCTGCGTATGACATTAACGAAGTTATGACCCGTGCTAGAAGTTTTATTGCAAAAAATGGCGTAGGTGAAGTGGAAGTTGTTTGGCATGATATTATAGCAAGCAATGCGTATTTCAATTTTGCACCAATTAAAAACGGTGTTATTCTCTACCCTGACCTTATTAAAGTTAAATGTAGCCTTGCAACAAGCGAAATATTAGGATATGAAGCGCGCTCATACTTTATTAACCACATAGAAAGAACTATTCCTGCTTTCACAATTTCTCAGGCACAAGCACAAACTAAAATCAAAAGTGCGTACGATATTATCGGAGTTAGAAAAGTGCTTGCTCCAATCGAGTTTCAAGAAGTATTATGCTATGAATTTGAATGCTTCTATGACGACACCACTTATTATATATATGTTAACGGCGTGACAGGAAGCGTAGTAAATATATTAAAAGTTATTCAAACAAATGACGGTAGTAAAATAATGTAAGATAAAATATAGTCGTTATATTATAACTTGCAAGAAATAATGTATGCTACTAAACTAATAATAATTAGCAAAAAATAGCAGTGAATACATTTTGATATAGCGAAATAAAAAAAGCAGTAAGTTAATCTTATGCAAGATAAAAAGAGCAGTAATAAGTTAAACTTATTTTTGATACTTGCAAAAAAAAAGAGCAAATAAATTGAATCTTAAAATAAAAAGAGTAGTAAGTTAAAACTTATTTTGATATTAGCGAAATAAAAAAAGCAGTAATTTAATCTTATTTTGATATAGCGAAATAAAAAAGCAAATAAATTGAATCATAAAATAAAAAGAGCAGTAAGTTAATCTTATTTTGATATTAGCGAAATAAAAAAAGCAGTAAGTTAATCTTATTTTGATACTTGAAAAATAAAAAGAGCAAATAAATTGAATCTTAAAATAAAAAGAGTAGTAAGTTAAACTTATTTTGATACTTGCATAAAAAAAGAGCATGAAATCAGGATTTCCTTGAAATCATGCTCTTTTTATTTTTTGCGTACTAGAATGGAATTTTTCATTTGGTAAGATAACATAAGAATTGTTGTTTATAATACCAAATAAATATAAATTTCGTTTTTATTGTTACTTTAAATAAAATGTCTTAATGCATTTAATAATATTTAAGAAAAAGGCGGATGCTTCCGCCATTTTATTTTACAAAGCACTATTTTATTTAAGTTTTTATAAATTCTTTAAGCGTTAATATAAAAATTTATCGTTCATTTTTTTTATTTGTCTTAAAAGCTCACAAATTCGATGCGATAATTTATATTCTTAAATTTGTCGATATCATTATATTTTTATCTTTATTAAAACTTTTGGTCTCAAATCATTTATAATCTTACAATATCTCAAATCCACAATAAACAAAACACTGTAGTTATTTAATTGTTTAACAAAAAAAATAGCAAATTTGTTATTAAACAAAATAAATGAGTTCATATTTGTTTATTAATAGCAATCATTTCTGACTTTAATAATCTAAATATAATAACCAAAAACGATATTTTAATTAATCTAAAAATAGTATCTAAACAATGAAACCTTAATTAAAAAAAACGAAAAATACAGTTTTCATGAAGGACGATAAACAATCAAATCATAAAGTGGTTTTAACAATTTGAATTTATTAATTACTTCTTCACAAATATTATCAATTGTTTTTATTCGCATATCACTAGGTTCATAATTAAGGCTCATATATGAATAGAACCCTTCTCTATCATATTTTTGTAAAAATGCACATAAATCTTTTTCAGCATTTTTACCATCTATATCATAAATAAATTGAGTATTATTTTCATCCTCATTTTCAATTATCCATTTGAATCCATATCCCATTAATGTCTCTACATAGGAATTTATTTTCACTTTTTGCTCATTTAAAATTTCAAGCCCCTTGCCATATAAATAGTCACGATCAATCGATTCATTAGGGACTGCAAAAAATAAACAAATTCCAAAACTTAATGAGTTTATGTTATATTGTAAACATGCATGTTTAGAAAATGATTCAAGCGAATCTCTTTCACCAAACAAGTGACCTTTTTTTATCTCAACTTCCCCTTTCCCATACCTTACTCCCATCCAATTAACACGATTCTTGTTAGTGAGATTGGGATAAATTAGAGATGTTAAATTATTCGGATGCCAATGTTCCCATAGATTTAATTTATGTATCTCATTCATAACTTTTATGTGGATATCTTTTAGTTTTCTTTGAACATTCTCACGTCGAACATTACTAAGTCTGTCATTATTCATAGAACTGTTCCTTTTGAAGAAAGTCTCATAATCTTCATATTTAAAAAAGAAATCATCTAATTCATATTTATCCTCAAGGAATTCATCATTTTGCTTTTTAAATCCTTTAAGTTTAATTTTCATTTTACTTTCCATTTTTCTATAGTCTCTTAATTCTTTGGATAAGTCTTCATAATACTTAATTAAACTACACGAAACCTCATCTGCATTTTCCTTACAATAATCAAAAAAACATTTGATATTTTGTTCTTCCTCAATAGTTGGATAATGAATACAATTAAATTCTAAATTACTCTTAAATCCACCACTTGTTAAGTTAGAAGATCCAAATATTAAGTGTGCGTTCTCACCTTTAAAAAAATAAACTTTTGCGTGAAGAAGTTTATTTTCAACAATATAAACTTTTGATATCTCTACAAGTTCCTTTAAAATTACATGAGGTTGATCTAAAGAAAATTCGTTCGATAAATATATAATTATATTATCTCGTTTGAGATGATATACTTCTATCATTTTCTTGACTAATTTGATACCTTTCAAAGAAATATATGCTGTAGCAATATACAAGTAGTTAATGCTACTAAAACACAACATTTCTTTTTCTAAAGAACCATTTACCGATTTATCCCAATAGTATTTCATAAAGAAATCCACCTCTTTCATTATCGCACCTTTGTTCTGGTTGTTTCCACATTAATTATATAATCAATCACCAGTTTACTCAATGAGTTTTTCAATTATATGTTCTCATTTATAGTTTATAAAGAATAAATCAGATTTCATTTCTAATTACATTTAAATTTGTTAATTATTTTTTAACAATCTCAGGTTCACAATAAATATATTACTGTATTGTTAATATAATAGACATAGAGGTTCAAACCATTGATATTTTTTTGATCAAGGTAAAATACATCAGAAGTATTTTAGAATCTTCCCCACTGTGGATTATAATATCTGGTGGATAAATAAGAAAAGTCCAGTCTCAAAGTCATAGACTATGTGAAACTTTTTGCTAATATTTTCTTAAATCATTTCCAAAGATCAAATATAGCTTCTAATACTTTTTTCGCTAGACTCCAATCATAGTCAAGTATATTCTCTTTGTTTAGTATGTTTTTAAAGTTATTATTTATTTTAGTTTTATTATTAATTTCTCCTTGATGTTGTTTTAGCGATTCTTCATACCCTTTCCAAATTATCGGTTCATATACTCCATCACTTAGTAATACTTCTTTCGGAAAGTACATTTCTATGCTACAAGCTTTTCCATTAATGTCACATTTAACAATTTCACCATTTGGAAAGTAGGTAGGATACTCCTTGAAAAAATCATCATCTGGTAAAGAAATATATTTATATTTATTGTCAATCTTTCTTGATAACAACTTTATTTCTTTTTTCCCTGCAGTATCATTATCAAATAAAGCAATAACTCTGTTACTTACCTTTGCATTGGTAATGATACT
>CALNBM010000060.1 GCA_937874195.1 uncultured Clostridia bacterium
TTTACCAATAAATCGCACGAACTACTCTTCCCAATTATTATCTCTATCAAGCGCATAAAGCCTGCCAATAACTGTTGCTATTTCACCAATTTCAAGTTTCTTCATTTCATCTTCAATTCGTTTAATAAACATGTGTGCGCTTTTGGGAGGAGTGTCTCTGCCATCTGTGAAAATATGTAAGTAAACATTTTTAACATCACGGTCTTTTGCCATTTTAAGTAGTGCAAACAAATGGTCAATATGCCCATGCACACCACCATTTGTTGGAATGCCCATAAGATGCAAACTTCTGTCTTCTATCTTTGCATTTTCCATAGCATCAATTAACACGGAGTTTTCAAAAAACTTACCATTTTCTATTTCCCTGTTAATTCTCACTAGCGGTTGATAAATAACTCGACCTGTTCCAATTGTTAAATGCCCAACATCGCTGGTTCCCGGTTGTCCTTCGGGAAGTCCTACTTGAAGTTCACTTGCTTCAAGAAGAGTATGTGGATATTTATTGGATAATTTTTGCAAATTTACAGTATTTTCACATTTTACCGCACTTCTCTTTAAATCAACTGGATACCCCAAGCCGTCCATTATAATAAGCATTGTTAATCTTTTTGCTTTCATATTTCAACCTTTTATTTAGTTTTTACGCGATACTTAGAAATTATAATCAAATTCTAATTTTTTTTGTTTTAGCATCAACTTATCAAACTATCTGCACTTTTTATAATTGCATTAAAATCTTTAAAATTTAAACTGGCACTACCTACCAAACCACCATCAATGCTAGGCATTTTAAGTAATTCTTTTGCATTGCCAAGTTTTAAACTTCCCCCATATATTATTACTATATCCTTTTTTCCGCTAATATCATAAATAATTTTTTTCGCGTATGCAATAATCTCTTCTGCTTGTTCACCTGTTGCAATCATACCCGTACCAATCGCCCAAATAGGCTCGTATGCAAAAATAATTTTTGATATATTTTCTTTGGAAATGTCTTTTAATGCTCCGTGAATTTGCCTAAACACAACATCTTTTGCTAAACCTTGATTTCTTTCATTAAGCGTTTCACCAAAACATAAAATTGGAGTTAAATCGTTTTCTAAAACTTTTTTTGTTTTAGCATTTACAATCTCGTCTGTTTCATTAAATATATTCCTGCGTTCCCTGTGTCCAACAATCACTGTTTTAGCGTTAAAATCCTTAATCATTTTTACACTAATTTCGCCTGTGAATGCACCACTTTCTTCATAGTAGCAGTTTTGTACACCATATAAAATATTGCTGTCTTTTAACATTTCATTTGCCAGCGGCAGATACACTGCTGGCACACACAAAACTGCCACGCTCTTATAACTTTGTTTTTTTAATTTTTCAAAATAAGGCACAAGTTCTGCCTTAGTTAAATTCATTTTCAAATTGCCTATTATATAAAGTTTTTTCATATGTTATTCTACTTACGCTCCTACTTATTTTGAATTGCTTCCACACCCGGTAATTCTTTTCCTTCAAAAAGTTTTAAACTAGCGCCGCCACCTGTGGATATATGTGTAATTTTATCGCCCAGTCCCATGTTAATTACTGCCGCACCGCTGTCGCCTCCGCCAAGAATTGTTGTGCCATCAATGCTTGCAACTGCTTTTGCAACTTCGTATGTTCCTACTGCAAATTCAGGTGTTTCAAACACACCAACCGGCCCATTCCATATAATTGTTTTAGCCTGTTTTATAACGCTAACAAATTTATCAATTGTCTTTTTCCCGATGTCCACACCCATATAGCCTTCTTCAATATTTGCATCTTTAGAAAACTTTATACTGCTTGCATCAAATATTCCTTTTGCTATCACATAGTCTTCAGGCAACAATAATTGTACACCCTTTTCTTCCGCTTTTTTTAGCATCACTTTAACATCTTCTAACTTACTTTCATCAAATAATGATTTGCCAATTTTATAACCCATAGCTTTTTGGAAAGTATAAGACATTCCACCGCCAAGAATTAAAGTGTCACAAGTGTCAAGCAGTTTATCAATAATCATTATTTTTTCTGAAATTTTAGCACCGCCAAGTATACCAACAAAAGGGCGTACTGGATTATTAATCGTTCCAACAATTATGTCTAATTCTTTTTGAATTAAAAACCCAACTGCACTTGGTAAAAACTTTGCAACACCATAAGTGGATGCATGTTTTCTATGTGCAGTTCCAAATGCATCGTTAACATAAACATCACCAAGCTTTGCTAAAAGTCTAGCAAACTCTTCGTTATTTTCTTCTTCCCTTGCATCAAAACGCAAGTTCTCAATAAGTAAAATCTCTCCCGGTCGTAGTGCGCTTGCTTTGTTTTTTGCATCTTCACCAACAACATCGTTTGCCAAAATAATATCTTTTCCCGTAAGTTCTTTTAACCTGGATGCCACTGGACGCATAGAAAGTTCATCTATAAACTTTCCGTCTGGTCTGCCTAAATGGCTCATTAATATCACCGATCCACCATTATTTAAAACATAATTTATAGTGGGAAGTGATTCTTTTATACGATTATCGTCAGTTATTTTTATCCCATCTAGCGGAACATTAAAGTCCACTCTTATCAACGCTTTTTTATTAGTAAAATCAATATCTTTTAGTGTTTTCTTTTCCATTTTTTTTTACATCCTCTATTTTTTTAAGCTATTGTTTTATTATATAACACAATAGTTTTTTTTACAAATCAATTATAAAAGTATTAAATTTTTAATTTCATTGTTTAGGCAATTTTAATTAATTTTTTTCAAAGTATATTGGCTAGCACTATAAGATAGTTTGTTTTTGGTTGAGTTTTAAGTTTCTATCTATTCTTACAAATATTAAAATTAAAAAGATATCACATAAAAGGCGGGTTTTTTATGCGCGGGCTAAACCCTTTTTCTCTGCATGCACTTAAAAGTATTTGACATTACTCGCAGTTTTTAGTTTTTAAATGGGTCTTTCATACTTATTTGGTTTAAAAATCATATTTTTTTTGATTTCTTACATATTTACTATTTTCTTTTCATTTTTACTACCGTATTTTGATGATATTTTATCAATTTAATACCAACATGAACTCTCACACGCATAGCGTGTGGTTTAAGTTTACAGAAATAAAAAAGAATAATATATCTTTTATATTATTCTTTTTTATAAATTTAAATTATATTATTTTTTTATCAATTAAATTTTCACTTTAAAAATTCTTTTATGGCTATTAGCATTTCATCTAAGTTTTCACTTTTTGTTATAAATAGTTTTATATCACGAGTCTTTTCTTCATTTTTCAAATACCATAAAAAATGTTTTTTCATATATTTTGATAAGAATTTATCACTGTAATATTCACGAAGTAAATCAACATGTCTATTTATATAATAAAACTTGCTTTTTTTATCTTTTTTATTTCTTAGATTATAAAAAATGTTTGGATTACCAAGTGAGGCTCTCCCTACCATAACAGCACCACATTTTGTTGTTTCTAAAATGCTTTTATAACTGTCTATATCCACCACATCGCCATTTGCAATAACAGGAATACTGACTGCTTTCACCACGCGTGCAATTTCATCATAATTTGCTTTACCACTGTAAAATTGCGAACGAACTCTGCCATGAACAGTGATAGCGGACGCCCCTGCTTGTTCACACATTTTGGCAAAATCTACCGCATTAACTTCTTCCCATCCCAACCTAAACTTTACTGTTATAGGTTTATCCGTAACAGCAACACATTGTTCAATAATTGTTTTAGCAAGAGCAGTATTTTTCATAAGCGCACAACCATCGCCATTATTTACTATTTTAGGTGCGGGGCAACCCATATTAATATCAATTATATCAAACTTTTCTAAGTGCGGACTTACACATGCTTTTGCCATAATTTCAGGCTCATGCCCAAAGATTTGAACTACTTTTATTTTTTCAGTTGGAGTGGTGTGCAATAATTCTAATGTGCGTTTGTTGTTATATAAGAGTCCCTTAGCGCTTACCATTTCCGTAACAGCATAATCAGCACCGCTTTCCACCGCTAATGCTCGAAAGGCAAAATCACTAGCCGATGCCATAGGTGCTAATATTAAATTATTTTTTAAAAATATGTTGCCTATTTTCATGTAATATCCTTAATCTTTATTATAAATTTAAAAAAATATAAACCATAAAAAAGTTTATATTTTTTTAAATAATTTTTAAATTATCTATGCAATTATTATTTTCTGTTTAAAGCTTCTTTGAATGCCTTACCTGCTTTAAATGCTGGAGCAACACTTGCTGGAACTTTAATTGTTTCTTGAGTTCTAGGATTTTTGCTAAGTCTAGCAGCTCTCTTTCTAGCCACAAATTTACCGAATCCAGCTATTGCAACTTCATTGTTACCCTTTAAGGTTTTAATGGTTGTTACAACAAATTCATTAATAATTGCTTCTACATCTTTTTGAGTTAATTCAGTCTTTTCAGCAATTTGTTTGATAAGTTCACTTTTATTCATAAATAATATCTCCTTTTGATGATGTTTGATTATAGCATATAATTAGCCATATATCAATCATTTTTAAAGAAAATCCAATAATTTGGCTACAAATATAAAGCTTTTTAACGCAAATTTTTAGATTTAAGCTTTAAACAACTGCATCTTTTAAGGTTTTACCCGCTCTAAATACAGGTACTCTTGACGCAGGAAGCAAAACTCGTTGTTTCGTTTGCGGGTTATAAGATTTTCTTGGCTTTCTGTTCCTTGTTTCAAACTTTCCAAATCCCATTAAAGATATGCTTTCACCGTTTTGCAATGATTGTCCCACAACCGTTATCATCACATCTAAAAATAATTTGCATTCCTTTTGGGTGAGATTACTTTTTCTGGAAAGTTTTTTAATAAAGTCGCTTTTATTCATGATATGTTCTCCTTTAATTTTTTTTAACTTAACTAAATTATATCTTTGAGTTTCTAAGATTAAATTTGTTATATTAAAATAATTCCCATATTTACATAATTAAAACTATTTTCTTTGCAGTTTAAATTTTCTACTTCTAAGTCTGAGTGCAAACATTTCTTCCTCTGCATGAGTGAAAACTTTTGTTGTGTAAATAAGCACTAAATAAACAGCAATACCAATGAGTCCAGAAATTATAGAATAGAAAATTGTGTGCATAAAATTCATTAAAAATAATTTTATGAAATAAGCACAGATAACAGCTATTCCCAGTGCGAAAATAGGACGAACTAAAAATCTACGCAAGTTTATATTTAACACAATATGTTTTTTTATAAATAACAAACAAATAAAACTTGCAATACTTAAAAAAACAACATTAGACAACATCACTCCAAAAACATTTATTTCTGGAATGGATACAAAAATATATGTAAAAATTATGCGAAAAATTAAACTAATAAAAAGCGCAATAAAGGGAATTGCCGGCTTATTAATTGCCTGCAAAATCGCTGTGAATGTTTGAAAAAAGGCATAATAAATAATACTAACACTACCAAACATTAATAATTTATACGCAAAATTATACTCCAAAAACCCTTTGTCTGTTAAGCCTCCGCCAAATAATATTTTAATGATTTCCGGCGAATATAACACAAAAAACACAAACATAGGAAGGGCCAACAACCATGTCAATTTGATAAAAAACCCGCATTTTGTTTGGACTGTATTTACTGCTTTTTCATCATAACGCGACAAGTTTGGAACAATAGCAGTTGAGATTGAAACGATTAATAGTACGGGTAAACTTATTAAACTTGCAACTATTCCATTACTAAGCCCATAAAGACTCGTGGCAACAGTGCTCGAAAATCCGGTTCTTATTAGCAGATTAATTATAAGAAAACTATCCACAAACCCAGTTATAGGTATAATAATACTAGAAAGTGTTGCAGGAAAAGAATATTTAATCACTGTTGCAAAGGCAGTTTTATAAGTTATGTATTCTTTGTTAAAACATACATTATAGCGATTTTTCTTAACTTTTTTCACTGAATGAATAAATTTCTTTTTACTTTTTAATACTTTTTTATAAAAAGTATTAATTCTTTTTTTTACCAGTTTACCTTCAACTTCAAAAAATTTATAGTCATACTTTTTTTTATATACTAAAAAATTAACTATTATTAACAACATTGCTAAAAATTCACTTACAGTAACACCTAACACTGCACCCAGTACAGCATATTCCACCCCTAAAAACAGCAATTTATATGATAGTAATAAACCAAATAATAGTTTAATTGTCTGTTCAAAAATTGTAGATATGCTGGTTGGCAACATATTCTCAATTCCTTGGAAGTATGCTCTAACAATAGAGATAACGGACGCGCATACAATGGCAGGAGCTATTGCTATATAGCCAATAGTTGCATTTGCATTACCTTGTAGAAGAGAAAATTGTTCACTATACAAAATTATGATTATAGAAAAAAAAATACTAATTGAAAAAGATAGTATTAATCCAGCGGTAAAAATTTTCATTTCATTGTCTTTATTTTTTCTTGCCCTCTCAGCAGCAACAAGTTTAGTTACTGCTATCGCCACTCCACTGCTAGAAAGCACAAGTAATAATGAATAAAGCGGAAAAATTAGGTAGTATACGCCTAAGCCATTACTACCTAAAATATGCGTAAGCGGAACTTTATAGAAAGCACCAATTAATTTTGCAATAATACCGCCGACTGCTAAAATAAAAGCACCAAGTATAAAAGTGTGGCGTTTTTTAATTTTCATTTGTTAGTTGCCTGTTTATATACTTGGAAACAAGTTCTAAACTTTTAATATCATGAGTTGATATTTCGTCATCAGCAAAACCAAGTAAGCCAATTAAACCCTCACAATTTTCACCTGCTAAAATTGGCAAAAAAAGTTGACTTTTGCAGTTGTTTAATTTTTCAGTAGTGATATCAATAATAGTTGTTCCATCTGAATTATTAGCAACATAATTAGATGAAGAACACACCAAATCTACTAATTTTTCATTAATTTCCTTATTTATAAAACTTTTCTTATTTTCTCCTGTGTATGCTATGATTTTTTCTTTATTGCAAACTAAAATGCTCTTATTTAACATTTGATTTAACACATCACAAAAACCTTGTGCTATTTCTGCCAAACTTGTTACCGGATGAAATTTTTTAAGCACAAGTTCGCTATTTTCATTTATGTATATTTCAAGTTGCATACCAACATTCAACCTAAGCACATTTCTTATTTCTTTAGGAATAACAACTCTTCCTAGTTCGTCTATTTTTCTTACCATTCCTGTTTGCTTCATTAAAACTTTTCCTTATAAAATATTTAAATATAGTATCAGGAAAAAATTGGCGTTTTATGCACATTAAGTTGTTTTTTGAATATGATTTTCGTAAAATTTTTTTAATTGCTAAAATTGATTTTGCATTATTAAAAACAAATATTCCCACCTAAAAGGTGGTTGCTTTTCATGTGGGGACTAAACCCTTCTCTTCTCTTGCGTACACCTAAAAATTCTTTCACTCGCAGTTTTGGTTTTAATGGGTCTAGATATTCTTCCATACTTATTTAATCTAAAAATAAAATCTTTTCTAATCTTAAATTTATTACATATTCTGCTATTGCTTTTTCAATTCTTTTTACCGTTACTTGAAAAACTTTGTCTATATAAACCTATTATAAGGTTCTTCTCGCAATGCATAATGTATGGTACTTTACAGCAAAAAAAACACAATTTTAAAATTGTGTTTTTATAATTTATTTCTTTGTTGTAGTCTTCGGCTTTGGAGCAGACTTTTTAGCAGCAGAAGTTGTTGTTTTAGGTTTAGCGGTTGCAGTCTTAGTACCCGCTGTTGTTGTTTTAGGTTTAGCGGTTGTGGTTTTAGTAGCTGTGGTTTTTGGTTTATTCACAGTTGTCTTTTTCACAGGGTCTTTAACTTTAATATCTTCAACTTTTATTTCTTCAACCTTAGCTTTCCCTTTAAGGGACTCTTCAAATTTAATTTGTTGTTCTCTTCTTTTAGCATTTTTTTCTGCATAAACTAGAGTTTCTTCAAAATATACTTGATTACAAGCATGATACCACGCTGAAATTAATGCAAAAAAGAACAATGAAATTAACGAACCACCAACAACTATTGTAATCGTATATGCGGAAGCAACTACCCCGCTATGAATTAAAGAAGCTAATACAATTCCACCCACTAATAATAATCCAAACATAACCCAAAAGAATAATTTATAGAATAGCATTGAAACACCCTTGCCGGTCATACGCACCTTACAATCAATAAGCGCTTCGCCAACATTGTCATATTCAAATTTATCCAGACAAAACATAACCATTGAGAACATTGCAATAAAGATAAGTGCCGGAATAACAAGTAATATGGTTCCTAATAGGTATGCAGTTGACATAACAGTGCCAATTACTAATGCTTGAAGAAATTTTTCATCTTTCCAGCAGAATATTGAAACCACACTTGGATTTTCGCCTTTTGTTAGTTTATTAAAAAAGCGAACATAACCATGTTGCATTGGACCAATTAGCAAAAATGCGATTAATAGCGTCACAACCCATAATTGTTTAACTTGACCAAAAAGAATAATTGGAAGAATAGCAAGAACAAAAAATGGTAGAAAATATAGAACTTTTGCAAGCACTGCCTTCCAATAAACACCTTTTAACCTTTTTGGTCCTGCTTGAAAAATTAAGTTAAGAATAGAATCTTCAAAAATACTTTTATTTTTTGTTTCTTTTTCCATTATATTAACTCCTATAAAATTTGATTATAGTATACCAAACAATAAAATTTTATCAAACGAAATTTCATATCTTTTGTATTATGTTTTAAAAAACTCCACCAGTTAAAGACTTTGCATCTCTTTCATTATCACTCTTTTGTAATCGTAATTTCCACTATATTATCAGCATACTCAACTTGTTTATATTCTAGATTAAAATCAGCATCCATACCCACATATTCATAAGCAGTAATTCTTAAAGTAAGTGAAGTTATATCATTCACTATTTCCGCTTCGTTTAATTGGAGCAGATTTGAAAAACCTGCCACATTTCCACCCACTAAGTTTATTTGATTTAATTGCATACTAATTCCTGTTGCAGATTCCGAAGTTATTTCAAAAGACAATTTCAAAAACTTATGTTCAGAACTAAAATCAGTTCCAAGCAGAAGAGCAAAATATTCATTCAAATTATAAGATATAGTACTTCCGCTTCCTACACTTAAATTGATTGGATGAAAGGTTTGCTTATAACCATCATCTGTCGCAGGAAGAGAAAAATTTTGGCTTTCGTCGTATTCAGCATCTATCTCTCCACTATCACTTTGCCATTTAATAATACCGCCCACTTTAATAAATATATATAAACTATATGATTTATCACTTCCGTTATATTCCCCATCAAAATACCCATTAAATTTAGCAACAACTGGAAGCATAACAGTTTTTGATAGTTCCGGTAACATAAGAAGACCATCTGAATTAATTTCAGCATTGTTATTTAATAATTGATAAAGGTCTGTTGCAACTGGTTCTCCCTCATTTTCTATAAAGAACTGCTCTTTAATATTCGCTCCCCCAACTTGATTCTCCCAAAATTCAACTGGTATTGTGTTACTTATATTTATCGAGAAGGCTAAAATATGGCGAATTTCTTGTGTGTTAGTAACAGGTTCGTAATTTTCAGTAACTGCATTAAATTTCGAAAAAGTAAATAAATTTTCTAGCAGATTGCTATTATTATACTGTGTTTCATTCTCAAAATAATGTGGAGCAACACGCGAGGAGTTAATTTGCACTTTATAAAATGGTTGCAAGGTATAAGTTACAGGTTCTAAAAATTTAAATAATAAATTATCATTTCTATAAACCGAAACAGAAATTTGCACGGTTAAGTTTTTGTATATGTTTTTTACATATAACTCATTATTTATCATCCAAACAAAGTCATTGCCACCGTTAACAAGTTCAAGTTCATAGCTAACAAAATCGCTTATATTGCTATAAAAATCATCAACCATAAATTCTTTTACAATAAAGTTTTCAGTAAGTTTTTCACGATTATACACTACCTCATTTTCATCTGCGCTACCAATTAATTGCTGAGTAGGAGCTGGCGTATATTTGAAATTATGTTTAATTTGAATATACATAATCCTTTTTAAAGCAGTACCACTAACAATATATGGCATAGTTATATCTATAGAAATATGTTCGTCTATATTTACAACGCTATTTAAATAAAGAGTTGTCTGTTGACTGCCACAAACTACATAAACATACTGTCCATCCACCATTCCGAAATTAGCAAGCGATCGATATGCTTGTGGTATTTCAACATACATGTGATTCTCATAATTGAAATTAACATTGTTTACATATATATAATTAAATAAAGCTAATTGTGTTCCGCCGTTTGCAACAAGAGGATTAGATGCTGAGTTAACAACAACACCATCAGGAGAGTTTTTTATTTCGAAACTATTTATCTTTTCAAATTGAGAATAGAAAGCATAGCGTTTTTCAACTTTTTGACTGTATGTTCCATTTGTTTGCTGAAATAATGAAACAACAAAATCTATGTTTATAACAAAATCACCAAAGTCACCTAATTTAAATGGAAGTGTTCCATCATCGTTAAGCAAAACTTCACTTGTTTGAGAATTATATTTACCTGCCGTGAAATATTTACTCACATTTGTATCTTTTGTTATTGTGATTGTTCCTACGCCCAAATGATGGTTTATAAATGCTATAATATCATTAATAGTTTGCGCTTCTTCTTCTAACACATCCTTTGAATTAATATATGTTAAAAATTCCACTAATTTGTCATAATAATTATCATGAGTTGGAAGAGTTTCGTAATATATCGTTTCAACAATAGTTTTCATTTTTGCTTCAACTTCAACAAAATCAAATTTAAACACACTATCAACTTCTGTCAATACTTTTAAGATAGTGTTATTATACTTAGGAACTTTATATAGTAAATAATTAACAGCACTTACTACTCGGCTTTTTCTTATCTCATCACTATAAAAGTCGAACATATTATCAAGAGAAGATTCGTAATAAAGTGAGATTAACTCATCAATAAAATTTTGAAATGTGTTATTGTAAGCGCTTTTAACAACATCAATAATATAAGCTAATTCATTATCGTCCCTATTTATTGTGCTAGATGGAATAATTCCATAGTTTTGAATAATAGATAGTAATCTATCCACATTATAAGTTAAATCTGATTGTTGCTCATACTCGTCAAAATCAATTTGTGAAGCTTTACTTATTAACTCATCAAGATATATTCTTATATAATTTTCGTTATTAATAGACGCATCCACAACATTTTCCTCATCAGAAAATGCTATTTTAACAAGTGGATATGAGGTGTTATTTGCAGCATTATATTTTTTTGTTTCATTATTAACAATATTCACAATTTCTGCCAAGCTGTGGTTTATATTAATCAATGCTTCATTGAAGTTGATTTTGTCTTTCGCCACTTCTATTGCATTAATGTAATTTTGATATAAGTGTAACATGTTAGTATCTGCTGAATCTATATACAGTTTAGTTTTATAAACACCATTTCCATAGTAAAAAGAATAATTTGGAATTCCGTTGTTTTCGACTGTGAAAAATTGCCAAATTACATCGCCGTAGTTTCCGTTTTGATCAAACTCACCTGACATAATTATGTTTTTAACGCCGTCAAACTCATCATCGTTTACTTTTTTAATATTAGAAACTTCTGGTGACTTCACTAATATGGTTAAGTTGTCGTGTCTAAGCAGCTTATATATTTTATCAAATCCACTCTTAACTTTAAGCACTGCTGGCGTTTCTGGCTCAATGGCAGATGTTTTAATATCATAAATTTGCGTTGCATCCACACTTGCCTGACTGCTGCTTAATGAAAGTGTAACCTTGTCGTTATCGGTGATAAAATCAAGTTTGTCGTTTCCTTGTTTACCTATTGCACTATCAAACGCCCTTTTTATATTTCCTATAACATCAATTCCGTCATCATTAATTTGCTTTTCTTCACTTGAATTTAATTCGATATATATTTGATATCCATAATTCGAATTAAAAATCCTTGTAATATTATATGCAGACACATAAATTAATCCTTCATACTCTTCATTTGTGAGCAATCTAAGTTTTGTGAAAGTTAAATCAATGGAGCCGTCTGTTCTATTATTTCTTAAAAATAATGAATATGATAGTGCCTGTTTAACGGTAATTTCACCAGTTGTTTTGTTTTTTTCTTCATACAGATAAGAATTAGGGTAACTGTCTGTTTCGCCTAACTCAATTTCCGTAAAATAATTTATTTTTTCTAACAAACTAATACTAGAAAATTGAAGACTAGAAAGACTATCTATGGAAGAATCTCCTTCAATAAGTGTGGAATATAACACAACATAATTTACAGGCTCATCAATTTTTTCGCCATCAACATTAATAGCATCGCCATTATCGTTAAACAATCTATTGCCCTCTCTGTCAATAGCGTTTGAATCAGCATCGGTTAGCACAAACACAACAAAAAATTTAATCTTATCATTACTAGAATTAATTGCTTGAATGTTTGCACTAAACCTACCGTCTAGTAAGTTTGTTAATGGTATTTCATATCCTGTAAGCAAATCTTCTCCATAATTAATTGGAACACCATTCATGCTTGTGAAGTTAGCTATCTTATCATTTACTTTTATAATATTAAATAGTTGTTCTTCTAATAATTTAAGTTGACCATTTAAATATATTTGCATTTCGCTTCTAACACCATTATTGCTATTGTATTCTATAAATAGTCGTGGAATTAGATATTGACTTTGCATTTGTGATTTATTAATGATTTTGTTAGTGTTGATAATGATATTTTGTGTTCCAACATATATTGTTCCATCAAAAATATCGGGATTGGAAGCAACCAAACCATTATTATCTACACACATATCCCATGGGTTAGTTCCGGTTTTGCGTTCAACGATATTACTTGCATCATTTCCCTCGTACATCACACTATTAGGAGATGTATGACTTATATAAATTTTACTAAAATCATAAAAGACATTTGTTTCACCATTTGATTTAGTTATAGAAAGTGAAAATAAAACATATATTTGGAAAGGTTTTTCTTTAGACGGAATTTTTGGAAGAAAGTTAAAAACACTAGATAATTTATTGATTTCTAAAAATTCATAATTTAATCTTAATCTGCTTTCAGTTTCCAAAGATATGTTTATCTCTGTGTTTGCATTAATAATGTTTGATAGTTGATAAACACTTTGCAAGTGCTCATGTGTGGTTACTCCTGTTTGTCCTTCTTCACCTTTGTCAACAAACACTGATATGCTTAAATTTCCAAGTAATGAAAGGTTGGTTGCTGCATCGGGTTCTGTTTCCTCACCATCGCCTAACTTTGTTTTAATATTAAATTTATCAATAAGGTTTTGCAGTGATAATTGAGTATTATCAAAAACCGTGAATTCTTGCTCTGTTTCATCAACATTTAATCCTGTTATTTCAACATCACTTATAAAAAATTCAATATCCGCCACAATAAAAACATGTTTTAAAGATGGCCAAACTTGGGTTAAAAATGAATCTTTTTCCCATTTTAAAGATATTTCATTTCCCTTTGTTTGAAATTGACTAAAAAATTCTGCCACTGAACGAGTGTCATTGATATAATTATAATACTTGTTCAAATAATTATTATATTCAATAACTAACGCTTGATAAGATGCATCATTATTTATAGAAGTTGGTTTACCATAATATAAATCAAAAAAGGCAAGAAAACCTTTCTCTTTAAACTCTTCTTGCATTTGATAGGTTCTGTGCATTCGAGTTATAACACTAAATCTGTCACCCTCAACATTTTTGGAATTTAAAAAAAGCTTATAAAAAGGTTTTGGGCGCTTATCTGTTACTAACTCAGTTGACATAATATTATCTTGCTCTGTAAAAAACAACACATCTCTTTTCACGGTTGGACCTAGAAAAGAAACTTTAGATTGGTTTATGTTAAAAGAATTGAAATAATCCGAACTAAGTTCAATTATTCTTTCTTCATCTCTAGTTAAAATATATGAAGTTTCCATTTTTGGCAAATCTGACACATTATATTTTAAGGAATTTGTGGTTATAGGAGTGTCAACAATTATATTAAGTTTGCAACTCATACCCACTTGTGAAATAAATTGTACAACCGCTGAGCCACCAATATTTCTACCTTGTTCATCTTTCAGCACTTTAATTGTAAAAGGCTGGCGTGTTTTAACAATATCTGGCAGACTTATTGCTTTATGATCTTGCCGTAAATCCACAGTTAGCAGGTTTGTAGTTGAATTTTCAGGCATTGAACCTAAAGTAATAGTGGTATCATCTTCAATAACAATATGAATCTCTTGCACATTTCCGCTACCGTCAACTTTTGACCCTGCGCTAACAATGTTGCCTACGGAAGTAAATGTTTGTTCACTTATGTAAAGAGAAGTTGCTTGAACAACTTTTTCATTAAATCCACCTGAAAGTGCAAAAATTCCGATTATTAAACCAAGTATACCCAAAACGGAGAGCATACTAATAGAAATAATCCTATATATTTTTTTTCTTTTCATTCAACTTCACCTTCCGCAATTCCAAATTACAACAAAATCACAAGTTAATCTTGTTTTTAGTATAATAAAATAACTTTTTTAAGTCAAACAATTATATATTTTATTTTAAACTACTATTTGTTTTTTATGAATATATGGCTTAAATATTAATTGCGTATTTTTAAACAAGCCATTTATAAATATAATTTTTTTTCAATGATAAAAAATATGAGAAAGATAATTATTTTTTAGTTTAATAAATTTTTTTTATTATTTATAAGTTTATTATGAAAATTAAAAAAACAATTTATTATTTATAATGAAAATTTTTTTCAAGAAACAATAACGGCAAGATTGAAATTTGTTAGTCCTGAATAATTGCCTGTAATTTCATAGCGAATAATGGTCTGTCCGCAACTTATGGCTTTTAATAGTTGAATATCGCTAAATTGAGGAGGGTTTGAGGTTATAACAGCTTGATTTTCAATATAACTATTAATTATATTTACAATTAATATATCTCCACTCCGTATCTCGAAACTAACTATAACATCTTTTTTATCGTTCATATTTAATTGAAGGGGATTTTCTTTAATCCATTCTTCACTATCAATTAATAATTTTAATTCAGTGATATAATAACCTAATGCTATGGTTACCGTTTCTTCAATTTCACCGCATTTAACTTTAAAAGTTGCAGACTTTTCATTATTCATAGCTGTTATTGTTATAACATAATCTTTTATACTAATTACATCTGCTGAAAGATTAATAAATTTGACTTCGCCCACATTATATGCATAGTCATTGTCATACTTTATTACAACTAGGCTTTCGTTACTATCATCTGTGGCATTCAAATATAAAATACTTTCGTATTCTAATTCAAATTCCCTCACTAACAGTTTTTCCACTTTAAATTTTTGCGTAAAATTATAATCTGCAATTAGAATCGTTATTTCACACTCGCCTTCTGCATCCAGCGTTTTTAATTTATTATTTTCAAAAATCAAATAATCATTAGGTTCAACTTGATAATCTGTGCAATAATTGTCATCAACAAAAACTGCAATTTCCGCATAATATTGATGGCTTATGTTTTCAAAATTTTTATTTAATAAATATAAAACAATCTCACTCTCTTTAATAGACTGTTCTTCATATAAAAAATCGATTATAATATCATTATTGTCATATAATTTAATATTTTTTTCAAATATAATAACTTCTTCAAAGGTGTAAGAAAAATTGCCTTTATAGGAAAATGAAAAATGGGAAATTTCTTTATTTAAAAATTTAAAAATTAATTCTATACAATTTGTATTCTTTTTATCTTCAATTATTTCAATATCTTCACTAAAAATAAAATTATTTGCTGATAAGTTTTCGCCCTCAATAGAAACCGTATAAGCGGAATCTGTAAAATAATAATCTTCTTCTTGAATTGAAACATTTTTTGGTGGCTCAGTTATTTCAAAATCATAACTAATAACACTTATTCCACCCATAAGTATATAATTTATTATAATATATCCACTTCCTGACTGCTCACCGATTTTAAAAGTTCCATCAAACGATAATTCAAGAAGTTCGCTATCTGTTCTAAAAGAAAATTCGGTTATAAAATTTGAATGAAAGTTGTGTGTTATTTCTCCATTTGAAAGTGTGCTAAAAATTATTTTACCATTAATTAGGTTTTTAACTTCATAACTATTGCCTGCCACCTCTATTACTAACTCTTCAACTTTTTGCTCTTTAGTTAAATAATCTAAAACGCTAAAAAAAACACTTGCCTCTCCCTCTTTCAAAGCAATTATTTCGCTATTGTCAATGGATATAATTTCTTCATTTGACGAAGTTAAAATAACGGGATAAATATAATTTGCTGGAGTAAATTCCATATAAGACTGTGCGAACACACTGTTACCTTTTAGCATGCTTATGCTACCAGTTTTAACAGAAAAACTACTTAACTTAATTGCATCTTTTTTCACATTTAGTATGTAAGAAGTACCTAAAACACTTCCGTTATAACTTTTTATATGTGCAAATATTTCGGCCTGCCCAACATTTTTGCATTTCACTATATTATTATCTACTTCTGCCACAGTCTCATTATTGGACAAAAAAGAAAGTGTGGTTATATCTAGGCTTTTTCCAATAATCAAACTGTCCCGAGAGAGCTCAAACTCATCATTCACGCCATACTCATTAATATCTTTAAAAATGAATTCAACATTACTTAGTTGAAAACTGGAACACGAACTAAGGGCAAAACCAAACACAAAAACCAAAATTATCATTGCAAGGTTTATCCAAAATTTCATATAAACTCTTCGACATTATTAGGCAAAACACATCATTAATCTTCATAATATCACATTAAATTTAACTTGCAAAATAAATTTTATATTTTAATAAACATTTAACGAAATATATATACTTCAAAATAAAGATTTAGATTTAAATGCTCTTTCATTCTAGCATTTTCTAAACAATTTCCTTTTCTACTCATGTTTTAATGAATAATTCTTTCTTTAACTAATATTAAACTTGTTTGTTGTATTCCAATCAAAAACAGTATCCATTTAGATATTGATTTTTTACAACATTTTTTACCATTTTCATGTTAAGACTTTTACAACATTTGAAAATGGCATTCTTTTAAAAAATCTATGCATTGTTTGTTTATTTCAGCTAAATATTATAAAGATAAAAGATGCAAATAATTTAAGGATATCAAATATAAAAATAAATTAAAAAGATATTTTTACAAAGAGAAATATAATAACAACAATATTTTAAAGTATATTTTATGCCTTTTAGTGCCCTATCGTATTAGACATAAAAAAACTTACTTTATAACAAGTAAGTTTTTTAATTGTAATATTTTAGCGTTTTCTAAATTGAGGAGCTTTTCTAGCTTTCTTCAATCCATACTTTTTTCTTTCTTTAACTCTTGCGTCTCTAGTTAAAAATCCTGCTTTTTTAATTTCAGCTTTAAGTTGTTCATCACTTTTAACTAACGCTCTGGAAATACCGTGTCTAATTGCGCCCGCTTGACCAGTTAGTCCACCTCCGTGAACTGTTATAAAGGTATCAAACTTTTGAGAAGTTTCTGTTAATTCGAAAGCTTGGCGTGCAATTTGTTTAAGCGTTCCAAGTTGAAAATATTCTTCAATATCTTTATCGTTTATTGTTATTATGCCTTTTCCGTTAGGAATTAATCTAACACGTGCAACTGATTGTTTTCTTCTGCCGGTTGCAATATATTGAACAGTTTTGTTTGCGGATTTTATTGTTTTTGGTTTAACTGCAGATTTAGGTTCAACAGTTTTTGGCTTGTCAACTACTTTTTCCACTTTTTCTTCTACTGGTTTTTTTGTAACTGGTTTAGATACTTCTTTATTTTCTTCTTTTTTCACAGCAGGTTTAGCTGCTTCTTTTTTTACAGCAGGTTTTGCTACTTCTTTTGTTGCAACAGGTTTTGCTACTTCTTTTGCAACTGGTTTTGAGGCAGTCTTGATTGTTTCTTTTGTTACGACAGGTTTAGTTGCTGGTGCTTTTGCAACAGATTTAGATGCAACTTTGGTTGCTTCTTTATTTACAGCAGGTTTAGTTGTTTCTTTTTCTGCAACTTTTTTGCTTTCTTTTTTTACATCAGCCATTATTTTTCCCCCTTAATAGAGATTTTTTTAGGTTGTTGAGCAGCGTGTGGATGACTATCATCCTTATACACCTTTAACTTTTTAAACATTTCTCTGCCAAGTACATTTTTGGGTAACATACCTTTAACAGCCTTTTCTAAAACAAAGTCGCTTTTTTGTTGCATTAAATCTTTATAAGATGCTTTCTTTAATCCACCCGGATATCCAGAATGTGTGTAATAAATTTTTTTATTTAATTTATCTCCAGTTAACACCATCTTATCGGTGTTGATAACTATAACATAATCCCCAGTGTCAACATGAGGTGTGTAAGTAGTTTTATGTTTTCCGCGAAGAATATGAGCCACTTGACTAGCAACTCTTCCTAGTGGAAGTGATGCAGCATCAATAAGTAACCATGATCTTTCCACAGTTTCTTTTTTTGCCATAAAAGTTTTCATTTAGTTTCTCCTATAATAATTTTTAAGTTTTTAGTTTCTTCAAGATAATTTTAATTATGTTAAATTGCAACACTATTAATAAGGGGCTAGATTATTAGCAATATTCACAATTTCATGCTTGATAATTTTATAACAATATTAGCAGTTTGTCAAGGCTTTTTTGTTTGTTTTTAAAATACTATTATGAAAACAATTATAAAATAAACACTTTTTTATTTTATTTGCTTAAAAAATTTTTATATTTTTATTTAATTTCAACTAGTTCTTTGAATTTATTTATTTTATCAACAAACTTCCAAAAAATTTATTCGCATTCTTTAATTTTTCATACTTTCAAATTTAAAAAATAAAATGCAAACTAATTTAGCATTTCATTAAAAATATAACTGTAATTCACAAAAGTTTTATTAAAAAACATATTGGAAAAATTATAGATTATTTTATTCATTGGCGAAAAACCATTCACATAATCGTTTAAGTTCATGCCAGCAAATAAATTTAATTTTACTCTTAATAAAGTATAGTTATCAAAGGTATTATAGTTTTCCAAATAAACAGTAAACTCTTGATTAAAACTAGCACAAGTGTAAACAATATTTGCAAATTTATTCGTGAGTACATCGTTAAATTCTGTTTCGCAAAGTTCTGCTGTGATATTATCGCCAAGTAGAGTTAAAGGTGCATTTAAAGTGTTTATCATAACAAAACTATTAGCTTTGTTTTTCATTAATTCAACTTGATCACAAATGCCATAACTGCCTGTTGAATAGTTAAGAGGTAAAATATTTTCATAATAAATATATTTAGCAATATTATAATATGCCTCATCTAACATGCGTTGAACAGAATTAAGAGAATGATTATCTTCACCTGCAATATATTTAACATGAAGACTTTTAAAATAATCTATCAAAGAAAAACTGGTTTCTATTAATTTGTTATATTCAAATGTGAATTTATTAATCGTTGTTGCAACAATGCTTGTGTTACCTATAGCATCAATTTCACTTTCAAAAACAAGTTTAGCATTGTTAAATCTAGCTAGTGATTTTTCAAAACCTAACACCTTATCATAAAATTTGTTTATCTCTTTTTGATTATATTCCCCCGCATATTCATAAAACGGTTGATGCCACACTTCATAATATCTAAAAATATATTTCAACATGTTTGCTTGAATTTCGCTTAGCGCCCTATATCTAAGCGACACATCATCCACATCTAAACTATCGTATATTTTACTTTCAATTACCGGGTTGTTATATTTAACAACAACAGTGTTACCTTCAATATTTTCGCTGTCGCCAAAAAGATTAGTGTTTTCAGTGTTATATTTTCTAATAATACCATTATATTTTTCTTTAATATTCATAGGGGTTTTGTTAGGATTTTCACAAGCAGTCAACATAAAAGCGCTTACAAAAAACATAATAAACACCAATGAGCAAGTGATAAGTTTTATCATGTTATTGTTTTTTAAATTAACACTTTTTAATATCTGCACTGATACCTTCCCTTAATTAATACCTATCAACACCAAAACATTTCTAACTTTTTCTTGATACTCCGCTCGAATGAATGAGTTTGTGAAGTTATTGTTATTTACCACATTTGACTTAATTTCATGAGTTAAATTAAAAACATTTTCTAAGCCAGAATTATAATTGTTATATAAATCTCTAAAACTTAAAACGAAATTTCGCTCTGTGATTTCCAGCGTAAAAATATTTATTCCCACTTCAAAATCCATAATTTTATCACGCACCATACTGCTATCTAATAAGTACCCATTTTCACTTTCATAAGCAACACTCATAGCAGCATTAATTGAATAAGCATAACAATCACATAACGCGCTATACGCTGTGTCCATAAAATTATCATTAAAAGAATGCTTAATAACAAACTGCTTTAATTTTAGTGTTAACTGTGATTTCGAAAGCAATAATTTTCTATAATTACTTTGCAAAATTCTATAAGCAGAAGTCAGCAAGTTTATACTATTTTCACTGTCTAGATTAGAAGACTGGCGAGTAATCACAACATTTAAACTATCATTCAATGCATCAATGTTTTCTTTAAGATTGTTAATTAATTTTTCAATCTCTCGCTGTTCGCTTCTAGATGCACCTTTTGATATTATTGAATTAGAAACATAAAAGCCTAAACTATCATTAAGCGTTTCATCTAGCGCAAAGTATGAATAAAAAGAAAAAGAATCAATGGTAACTTTCAACGATACATTATCGCCAAATATTTTTTTTCTAGCATTAATTATGGCACCGTGTGAAGAAGTAAAACTTTCTTCATAATTTTCACCGTAACCTTTTTCTTGCAAGTCTAATAAAGAAACGGATATACCTTTTCGTTTTTCATATTCGATAGCACTACTTAACGTGTTATAAGTGGAAATTGATGGCAAAGGAATAAAAAGAATAGCAAGAGCAACTCCTACTAGCACCAACACTATAACTATTAAAATAATTATTGTTCGCTTGCTCATATTTTAATTATATTAGCATTTTTAATTGGTTTTTGCAAAGTATTTTTGCGTCTTGCTTAAAAGCATTTTTTGTTTTTATAGTTTTGTGATATAATAATTAAAATTATGGCTTAATTAATAGGAAAACACATGAAATGTCAATTTTGCGGTAGCACCGACAGTAGAGTGCTTGATAGTAGAAATTCATTAGAAATAAACTCAATAAGAAGACGGCGAGAATGCCTTAACTGCTTAAAAAGATTTACAACATTTGAAACAATAGAAACCCTTCCAATAATGGTTATTAAACATGATGGACGACGACAGCAACTAGACGGCGACAAGATAAAACGCGGAATCATTCGAGCATGTGAAAAACGCCCAGTTAGTATTGCTCAAATTGATAAAATGGTGGATGATATTCAAAAACTCGCGCAAGGTTCATTAGATCAAGAAGTGGAATCTTCGCAAATTGGCGAATGGGTAATGCAAAAATTGAAAGAAACAGATGAAGTTGCTTATATTAGATTTGCCAGCGTTTACAGAAAGTTTACAGACATAACTCATTTTATGGATTTTATAAAAGAATGCAAGCCAGAAGACAAATTAAAAATCAACAAGTGACAATCACTTGTTTTTTATGCTTTTCTTAAAATAAAATTATTTAATTAAAGTGGCACATTTTTTACTAGCAGGCATGTTAGTAAGTAACATAAAACCGTGATGCGTGAGCAATTTAACTTGAATTACTTGTAAACAGACATAGAGTTTGTAATTTTTATCTTATTTTTTTATCGTAAAAATAATTCAACATTTCATAAGTATGCGAGCCAAAGTTTATAACTTTTTTGATGTTTATTTAAACTCAAATCTCTCTATAAAGAGTGGCAATCTTTGTTAAATAAATATTATTAATACCAAAGGCGATTATATTTAAAAAAATAACAATACTTGCTTTAATCTTTGAATAATTTAAAAATTATTATAAAAACTAATTGCAAAGGAAATGCCTATGCCTGTAGTTTTTATTTTTTTAGGATTAACTTTTATCACTGTACTTTTTTACGGCAAAATTAGAGTACTATCTTTAAATAAATATTTTTTACTGGGAATACTGCTTGTTTCCCTTTTATCCTATTTTGTTAAACCCTTACTAGTAACAGAAAACTTGCAAATAAACGCACCATTATTTTTTTGTTTTGTGTTTTTAATTATAAGTTTAAGTTTAACATATCCTCATGATTTAATTAGGAAAAGCTTAATTGCCAACATGTTTATTTTGTTTTTTTATATACTTCTTGTTAAAATAGATGGTTTTTACTTACTTTCATTTAACATTTTGCCTGTTGTGGTTTTGGTTATATTATCAAATATAATTATTTTTAAATCTTTTGAGCAGATTTTTTTAAATAGCGTTTTAGCATTTTTTATTATTGAATCATACACCGCCTTTTATCTTTTGCACCATCTTTCTTTTGCCAGCATTTTTTTGCCAACAATAATATATCCATTTGCAATTAGCCTATCAATTAGTTTTTTGATTATTGCCTTTTTGCAAACTATTAAAATATATACCAGGAGGCTAAAATGCGAAAATTGATGCTTATTTTATTAATTTTTAGTTTTTGCTTTTCTTTCTATCCTCTCCACCTTACAATTTTTGCTTACGAAAATATAATTACAGATGAGGAAGTCAACTTTATTGTATATTCCACTGATGGCGCTTTTTTATTTGAAAAAGCAGGCGTTAAAGTGGGCGATGAATATTTAAGTAAGGATTTTAAAAAATATGAAGTCATATCCATTAATTATGAAAGCGGAGTAGGTATTGCAAAATTCAAAAAAAGTATTAAAATCCCCCAAACCAACATTTCACACACTCCCAAAAAGATTACCGCTAAAAGCAAAAAGTTTGGGATTTATATGACACACAATGCAGAAAGTTATGTAGTTGGCGATGGAACAGACAGTATTTATGGCGCAGGTGGTATTCATGACATTGCAAAAAGATTAAAGTGGGAATGTGAAAATTTAGGAATTACCACCGTTCTAAACGAAACTTTGCATCTTCCCCACAATAGTTTAGCGTATTCTAGAAGTTCGCTTACTGCAAAAAAACTACTCACAGACAATTGCGATATAGACGCTTTATTTGATGTGCATCGTGATGGTTCTAGCAGAGCGAGTTACATAACACGCGTTAACGGTTACGACCGAGCGATGGTTCGGTTAGTTATAGGCAAAGCCAATCCTAATTTTAAAGCCAACGAGCAATTTGCAATATATCTTATGAGTGTTGCAAACGAACTATATCCGTGGCTAATTAAAGATATTTATTATGCCACTGGTCACTATAATCAAGCATTATTTAACAAAAGTATACTTTTAGAAATGGGTTGTCATTTGGCTGAAAAACATATAGTGCTAAATAGCATTGCTCCTCTTGCAGATGTTTTAAATACAACACTTTTTCACACAACTGTTGATACAGATACAAACGAACTAATTATAAACGGCGATGACGAACGGGTTCGACAGGAGAAGGCCGAGATAGCGGGTGGCGAGGTCCATGGGCTCTCCAGGCAGTCAGCAGGTTTTCCAGACGGTGGGGCCGGCGGCGCTTCAGCGCTGGCCATCTCGTTGGATGCACGCCTTCGCGGGGAGATTCGGATCCGGGGGAAAGCCGGGAAGGCGAGGCAGGCACGAGAGGCTGCCACCGCCTGCTCGCCCTTGACCCGGATCCCGAGTGTCCGGTTGTACGCTTCTACTTCAACCCGATGGTCAGCGGAGGTGTTCGATGCGTCGCTCGCTGGTGGTCCTGTCAATGGTGGCCCTCTTCTTGGCTGCGAACTCGTGTGGCGAGGAAGGCGAACCGGTCGGCCCGACCGCTCAGGACGCCGGAACCGTCGAGGATGCCGGGAACGTCGAGGACGCCTCGGTCCAGGAGGACGCGGGCGAGACGAGCGACGCCGGTGAGGAGCAGGACGCAGGGCTTGGCGACGCGGGGGACCCGCCGCCGCCCGCGGAGTGGAAGCCGGTCGCGAGCGGGACTACCGAGTGGCTGATGGAGGTT
>CALNBM010000061.1 GCA_937874195.1 uncultured Clostridia bacterium
GTTGGCAGACCCAGTTGTTTCACCGGGATACACTGATGGGTTAATCGGAACAAAAAACGAAGTTAAGTTAAAATTTGTCGCAGACAATCTTACTAGCGATTTGTCAGGTAAAAATGCTGAAAAAATGGTGAAAAAAATTATAAAAACTAAAGAAAAAAATTTAATTAATAAAAACGAATCACTGGGCACTACGCCTAGGCGCAATATTGATTTACTAGGTAGTTTAAGCGACCTTACAAGCGGAAGTGGCGATAAAGGTACACCCATTGTGCTTATAAAAAACTATTTCGACACTTACGCAGATTAAATTTAAAACTCCATACTTAAAAAAATATTATTTAACACTTGCTAACAAATTATAAATCTTGAAACAAAACTTTTAATAAATGTAGATAAAATTTGTATTATATAAAATAATAAAATAGAAAATATCTATTTTAATGCATTTTGAAAAACGAATAGGTTTAAGTTAGTTTGTTTTAATACTTTTAAGTTTTAGTGAAATATATTGTAAATAATTAAATTATCTTATTTTTCTAAACATTAATACTTAATCAAAAAAAAGCATGTTTCCGCTCGTGACTTTTTTGTTTCTATCCCTAAAAAATAATATTATGCACATTGCAAAATAAATAAATAATAATCTTGAAAAAGATATTACTTAATTAAAGTTTGCGACAAATAAAAATATATGCTATTTTATTTATGAGTTATGGAAAAAAAATCGCTAGAAATTTTAATAAAAAACACAAACGAATTTAACATCACTCACATCTTAGAATGCGGGCAGGTGTTTCGTTTTAAAAAGCATGATTTTGGTTATATCGTATATGCTAGTGATAAAAAGATGGAGGTTATTTGTCAAAAAAATAGTACTAAAATTTTTTGTGATGATATAGAATTTGTCAAAAATTACTTTGATATGTCAACAAATTATGCTAATATTAAAAAGAAGTTGATGGTTCATAATTTTATGCAAAAACCAATTAAAGAAGTTTATGGTATAAGGATATTAAAACAACTTCCACTTGAAATGTTAATTAGTTTTATTATTTCAGCAAATAATAACATTCCAAGAATTAAAAAAACTCTGGAAAAAATATGCGAAAAATATGGTACAAATATGGGTGATTATTATGCTTTTCCAACCATTCAGCAACTCGCAAATATTCCTATCGAGTTTTTTAAAAAAGCAGGGGCAGGCTATCGAGATAAGTATTTATATGAAACTATTAAGATGTTAAGCAATGGTTATAACCTAGGGCGCTTATATAATTTAAAAACCGAAGACGCAAGAAAAGAACTAATAAAATTTAAAGGCGTGGGTAGAAAAGTTGCCGATTGTATATTGTTGTTTGGGTTTGGAAAAACTGATGTATTTCCAACTGACACTTGGGTGGTGAAAGTGTATAAAGAATTATATGGTAAAAATCTTCCTGCAAATAAAGTAAGCGAGCATTTTGAAAAATTATTTGGAGAAAATGGCGGCTACGCACAACAATATTTATATTATGAAAGAATGATTCGAAATAAAAAGGAGAAAATAAATGATAACAACCAAAAAAATTGCACTACTTGTGGATGTTGATAATGTTAAAATCGGCGGCGAGGCTTTTAATGAACTTTATGGAAAATTAAACGAGATAGGAGATGTTGTTTATTGTAAGTTTTATGGTTACAACGACAGAAAACATATTTATCTTAGCGATGCAATCGCAAAATTTGGCTATGAGACAGCACCGTTTATGAGATATAAGAAAAGATTTAGTCAACTAGATTCCAGAATGATTGTTGATGCACTTAAATTAAACTACACTAAAACAGAAATAGATACCTACTGCATTGTTGCGGGTGACGGAGATTTAATTCCATTATTAGTTGAATTAAAAACCAGCGGAAGAACATTAATTGACATCAATACGCCTTATCAAGAACAAAATTATCATTTGTTTGATGCGCATTTAAACTTAGACACTCTTTTATTAGAAGCAGAAACTTATAAACCTAAAATAAGAAAAAGTACTGCTAAGCCTAAAGTTGAAAAACCAAAACCAACAATAACCGTGCAAAGAGAAGCTGCAGTTCAAAAAGAAATATTTACTGCGCCAAGACAAGTTGAAAAACCAAAGGAAATAATTGTTAAATCAAAAATGGTTGATAAAAAAGAAGACTCTTTTAATCTTGAAGACATGATACAAAAACCAACCAAAACGGATTCAGTTGTGGAAGAAAAATCAACTCAATCAGTTGACGATCAGTTAGGTGAAGTGTTAAGAAATATCACAAATCGTTATGCAGAATTAGATTTTGAAACAAATGATGATATGGATAAAAAATTGCAATTAATAAAAGATATTGAAAGTTTTATTAAAACAGAAACGAGTAAGGGTGAGGGATTAAACAGTTCCAACGAAGAAGTAAGGCAGATTTTTGCGGAGTTGAGTGGGATTGTTGACGATATGAAAAACGCAATTTAGCATTAGGCAAAACAAATTCCAACAATATACTTTATAAACGGAAAATTATTTGTCGGTCACATATTAAGATATGTGTTCTCTCGAATAAACTTCCGTTTTTTTCGTTTATGGTTCTTTTTGCTAATTAGTTTATTATTATTGTTCTTATCTATGTTCTAACACACTTTCGTTAAATAAAAATTTAGTCCTTATTTCTTTTTGTTAAATTAATTAATATAAGTTTATAGACAATTAATATGATTGTCTTTCGCATCTAGTCTTGTGCTATATGATAGATTTTTTTTTAAGTGTGTGTGCTTAAGCACATTCTATTAAATAAAAATTTAGATTTGCTCTCTTACAATTTTGTTACTAAATTAATATCAAAGTGGCTTTGTACCAATTAATATAAAAATATAAGAAATAATAAAAGACTATTATTCCTTATACTGTCACAAACTACAATGCCAACCTTTTTATTGTGACATACATTTTTTATGGATAAACTTCTAAACTTTGTTTCTCTTTCTCTTAACAATAAATCAATAAAAATTAAAATCATCAGTCACAGTACTTACATGGTGTTTCTTAGCTTATTAGTACAGCGTTCTTTTTGGTGGTAGGTAAACATATAAAATTATGTGAAGAAATATTCGTTATTTGGGCTTGTATTTGTTATTATAGGCAGTTTTATTGGTGCGGGCTTTGCAAGTGGGAAAGAAATTGCCAATTATTTTGCGCGTCATAAACTTTTCGGGCTTTTTTTTGCAATCGTGCTTGGTGCAGTTTTTTATTTTTTTATTTTACAAACACTTAAAATAGGAAGAACATTAAATCATAATAACTTATATAACAGTTGTTTTGGAAAGGCTAGGGGAATTATAAAATGGCTTGTTGTTGTTGCTTGTTTTATTGTTGTGGGCGCGATGATTGCTGGGAACACAAGCTTAATAAGAGCAACTTTTAATCCCACAGTAGTTTTTCTTTTAAATGCAATAATGCTTATATTTGTGGGAATAATTATTAGTAACGGTTATAGTCTAGTTGCAAAAGCAAATACTGTTTTATTGCCAATAATTATTTTTGTTATTTTGTTGGTGTGTGTGCTGTTTCTAAAAAATAGCGCTATTGAACTTATAGCGTTTAAAAGTAAAACTAGCGCGATTGTTGCGCTATTTAATAGCATTGAATATATGTCTTTTAATTTAATTAGCACGGGTGTTTTTTTAATAGAGATAGGTAAATATTATTCGCTTAAACAAATAAAAAAAGCCAGCATTATTTCAGCCATTTTTATTACAATTATGATTTTTTTAATTTCTTTTACATTAATTGTAAGCGGAGAAATTATGCAGTGCGATTTGCCTATTATTACAATGGCACTAAATATTGATAAAAGGTTAGCAATATATGTGTCTATAGTAATATTTTTTGCTCTTTTAACTTCGCTTATAACAAACGTATACACAATTAGTAAATATCTTGAAAATTTATTTAAAAACAATATTCCACGCATAACTTTTATTTTGATAATAGGCTTTTTAATTAGTTTATTTGGTTTTTCTTTTATTGTTGTAAATTTCTATTCTGCTATAGGAGTACTTGGATTATTCTTTTCAACAAGTGTTGCTTTAATAAAAATTGATAACAGCACTATACAAATTAATAGTAATGTAACTTTCAAAAAATTGAACATGGATTAAAACAAAATTCTTAGCTATTATTTAATTACATACAATAAACCAAACTATACAATAAAACTTTTATATTAGAAATTCTGTTATTTTAATTTTAGAAATGTTTTATTTTGATACTTTTTAGTGATTGTAAAAAACAAATATGTCGCATAAGTAAGTAAAATCAATTTCATTTGACAAAATTCCACGCAATATATATACTTATTTTTAAGTAAGGTAATAAAATGAAATTAAAAAGAACTAAAACGCGTGAATTGGTATATAAAGAATTAAAAAAGAGTCAACTCCCACTATCGGCGGCTCAACTTTTTTCTAATCTAGAAAACGCAAGTCTTACGCTGTCGTCAATTTATCGTACGTTAAACGCATATCTAAAAAACAATATTATTTTAAAACAAACAGATTCAAACGGTGTTTCACTCTATTCACTTAATAAAGAGGAGCATAAACATTTTTTAATTTGTAAAACCTGTGAAAGCAAAATCACTCTTGATTATTGCCCTTATCACTTAATAAATGAAGAACTAAAAACCAAACATGGGTTTGAAATAGATGAACATAATGTTGTGCTTTACGGCACCTGCAAAAACTGTACGGATTAAAGCACAATTCATATATTATAACCCATACTTAATTTTTTCTTTTACTTATGCGGCTTTGCTTTTCTTTATAATGTTTTCTAAAGCCCAGCAACAAAAATATGCTAGAATATCGATAATAACAATAGTTGCACCAACAGGTGTGCCAATAAGAATGGCTAGCAATATCCCCACAACTGAATTTATCACTCCAATTATGCATGCAAATATTATAACCATTTTATAACTTTTGCATATTCGAATAGCGCTAATTGCTGGAAAAACTACAAGTGCTGAAATAAGAAGTGCTCCCACCAGTTTCATAGCAAGCACAATAACAATTCCAATAATAAATGCTAAAACATTGTTATATTTATTTGTTTGTATGCCGGTCGCTTTTGAAAAATTTTCATCAAAAGTAACGGCGAAAATTTTATTGTGAAAAATTATAAAAAATGCCAGCACTAAAATTGTTAAAATTATTGAAACCCACACTTCCACTTGGGTTAGCGTGAGAATAGAGATTGAGCCAAAAAGTGTGGTACAAACATCTCCTGAAATGTTAGCAGATGTGGAAAACAAATTTAAAATAAAATAACCAAAAGCAAGTGAGCCCACTGAGAGCATAGCGATAGCGCTATCGCTTTTTACTTTGCTTTTAGTTGATAATCTAATTAGTAGGATAGCAACAATAATTGTTAGTGGCATGGTTAAATATAAGTCTGCAATAGTAAGCACCATTGCAAGAGAAAGTGCTCCAAACGCCACATGCGAAAGTCCATCGCCAATCATTGCATATTTTTTTAATACAAGCGTAACGCCAAGTATTGCACAAGCAAGTGAAATAAGTGTGCCAACAATTAATGCATATTTAACAAAATCAAAAGATAAATAATACGCTATTTCTTCTAAAATATTCATACTTTCCCCTTTTTGCGTGAGTTGAGTTTAAAAGAACTGGCATGCCCATCCTTTAAAAACTTTTCTTTAGTTCCTGCAAACTCCATTGTGCTATTTAGAAGAATAATATGAGTTGCATTTTCTAACACTTTATCAATGTTGTGAGAAATCATAAGAATAGTTAAGCCTTTTTTATTTAAGTCTTTTAATATTTTATAGAACGCAATAGTGCTTTTTGTATCCATTCCTGCGGTGGGTTCGTCTAGCACTATAAATTCGTTAGTAGCACAAAGTGCTCTCGCTAACAGCACTCGTTGTTGCTGTCCGCCGGAAAGTTCACGAAAAGGTTTAAGTTTTAGTTGTTCAATGCAAAGTGCGTTTATAATATCTTTTGCTTTTGCTTTTTCAGTTTTGCTATAAAACGGACGAAGCTTTATGTTGTTTAAAAATCCCATCATAACCACTTCTTCCACTATTGCAGGAAAGTCTTTTTGCAGTTCTGTTTGTTGGGGAAGGTATCCTATTCCTTTTCTATTAAAGTTTTTATCAAAAACAATCTTTCCGCTTAAAGGATTTTCTAATCCTAAAATAGTTTTAATAAGCGTACTTTTTCCGCTGCCGTTTTCACCCACAACACATGCGTAATCGCCTTTATTAAGTTCAAAAGAAATACCACTGCATACAGATTTGTGGTCGTATCCAATATTTAAGTTTATACATTCAAAAATTTTCATTAGTTAAGCGCCTTTTTTAAATTTGTTAAATTGTTTTCCATAATATCAAGAAAAGTTATTTTGCCCAAGTTGTCTGCATCTATTGATTGACAAGAGTGCAAAATTAATATTTCAACATTATGTGGATGATTGCATCCGCTTATAACAGTTTCGGCAAGACTATTATTAGAACTTTCTAGCACAATAATATAATTCAAGTTTGAGTTATTAACTGTTTCTATTAGGCTTGTGATAGTGGATGGGCTTGCTTCAATTTCTGCTGAACAACTAGAAAAGGCAGCGTGATACCCTATGCCATAATCGTAAGTTAAATATCTAAAAGGAAAACGGTCGGCAACAAGTAAACTTTTAGTGCTTCCACCAATTTCTTCTTCATAACGAAAGTGAAGATTCCCAAGTTTGCTTATGTAATTATTTGCGTTTTCTTGCAGAATTACACTTCTTTCAGGATAAACTAAAAGCAGACTTTCTAACACGATTTCCGTCATTGTCATCATATTTTTTAAAGACATCCAAATATGTTCGTCAGCATGGACAATGTCGTGTTCTTCTTCGTCGCCATGTATGTGATTGGGGTTAGGTTGAACGATGTTTTCATTACTCTCTTCTAGTGTTTCAACTTGAGATAAAAGTTCTAGTGTTTTTAAGTTTACATTACTTGCTGAGCGAATAATATCTTCCACCCAGTTATCGCTGTTTCCGCCAATAAAAATAAACAACTCGCACTTAGAAATTGTTACAATATCGTTAGCGGTTGGAATATAATTATGAAGATCAACTCCGCCTGTTTGAAGCAAGGTAATTTCTTCGTCATTTCCCATTATTTCTCGTGCAATTTCGTATATTGGAAAAATAGTAACCACCACTCTATTTGACTTTTTTTGTCCGGCAAAAATGAGTAGCCCGGAAATTAATCCGACAACCACTGCAAATAATGTTATAATTGATATAATTGTTTTAAATTTTTTCATATTAATTACGCGAGCCAAATGCAAATCATTCGCATTTATTAAGTATAATATTATTTAAAATATATAGTTATGTCAAATATTTAAAGGTAAAAGTTAAAAGTAAAAAAATTTTAGCGCGTGGGCAATGAAGTTAATTAGATGCTTGTGCTTTTAAATATATTATGATATAATCTTAAACTATAATTGGGCTATTTGTGTATGAACTAAAAAACAATGGAGAATAAAATGGCGACCTTTTTAAATATTACAGGTTTTCTTGAAAAATTCTGGGCGGAGTTTGTAAAAAATTTTTCGTCACCTTGGATATGGTATGCGCTGGCGTTTGCTGTTGTGGGTATTGCCCTTTTAATTTTAGCAAAACGCATCGCAAGGTTAATTAAGCAAAAAAATAATATTGATAAAAATGACGGTGCGTATGTAACCTTTATGGTCGTCGCGTTTCTTTTTATTATGGCATCAATAATATTATTTGTTGTAATGTGGTAAAAAATAAGCAACTTAAATATTATAAAACAAGTGATAAGATTAAACTAATTCTGTTTTAATTGAAACTGGCGAAAATTATCGAACATTATCGAAAATAAAAATATTGGAAAAAATTATGCAATATGTAAACATTGGTGATGATTTTTTTAAATATGGTTTATTACCGTTTTAGTCACAAAAACTTTCAAAATCTAGCAAAAGCAGTTTTAATTGAAAACATGTGTAAATTAATTGTTTTCGCTTTTATATATAAGAAAAGAGTCCCATTTTAAAAAATAATTCACACAAAAAAAATATCAAAATCTAGTAAAATTGTTTTGTTTGTCACCAGAAAAAAACATGTGAAAACTATATTAAAAATCAAAAGTTAAATCTTTCCACTATTACAAAAAAACAATTACCTAAAATATGAAAAATAAATATAAGAAAATTAATCGCATAAAGGAAAACACAAACCTATGGAAAAGAGTTATCAACCGCTCAAGTTTGAGCAGAATATATATGAAGAGTGGATGAAAAAAAAGTATTTTAAAGCGGAAGTAAATAAAAACAAAACGCCTTTTACTATTATTATGCCACCGCCTAATATCACCAGTAAGTTACACATGGGACATGCTTTTCAACAAACCATTTCCGATGTTATCATAAGGCGTAAAAGAATGCAAGGCTATGAGGCTTTATGGCTTCCGGGAACTGACCACGCAGCAATTGCAACAGAAGTAAAAGTGGTGGAAAAGTTGCGTGAAGAGGGAAAGACAAAAGAAGGCGTTGGTAGAGTTGAGTTTGCCAAACACATTGAAAATTGGTATACAAAATATAAAGGCGTGATAATTGAACAATATAAACGCATGGGTTATTCTTGTGACTGGAATCGGTTAGCGTTCACCATGGACGAAGGTAATTCAAACGCAGTAAATTATGTTTTTGTATCTCTTTACAAAAAAGGATATATTTATAAAGGCGATAGAATTGTTAACTGGTGTCCTGTTTGCAAAACTTCTATTTCTGACGCAGAAGTGGATTTTAGAGAAAGTCATTCACATTTGTGGCACATTCGCTATAAAATTAAAGAGACTGGCGAATATGTTACATTTGCAACCACAAGACCGGAAACTTTATTAGGAGACACTGCTGTTGCAGTTCATCCAAAAGATAAAAGATATTCTCATTTGCTTGGGAAACATGCTGTTGTTCCTTTTGTGAACCGATTAATTCCAATTATTGCAGATGAATATGTTGATAAGAATTTTGGAACAGGTGTGGTTAAAATAACACCTGCGCATGATGCTAACGACTTTGAGGTGGGTGAACGCCATAACTTAGAAAGTATTAATATTATGAATAAAGATGCTACCATAAACGAAAACGGTGGTAAGTTCGTTGGATTAGACAGATATGAGGCAAGAAAACAAATTTTAATCGAGTTAAGTGATGACTTGGTTAAAACTGAAAAATATGAAAATTCCGTGGGACACTGTGATAGATGCGGGGCTGTTATTGAGCCACTACTTTCAAAACAATGGTTTGTTAAAATGAGTGAACTGGCAAAGCCTGCTATTGTAGCGGTGGAAAATGATAGTGTTCACTTTATGAAAGAGCGCCATAAAAAAATTTATTTACACTGGATGAAAAATATCCGTGATTGGTGTATTTCACGCCAACTTTGGAGCGGACACCGTATACCTATTTATACATGTGCCGATTGTGGTGAAGTTATTGTTGAATATGATAAACCGAAAAAATGCGGTTGCGGTAGTGATAAACTTGTTCAAGAATTAGACACACTAGACACTTGGTTTAGCTCCGCTCTTTGGGCAATGTCCACTCTTGGATTTCCTAATCAAACAGAAGATTTAAAATATTTTTATCCAACAAATGTGATGGTAACTGCACAGGAAATCATTCAATTATGGGTGGCGCGCATGATTTTTATGGGATTAGAATTCATGCAAGAAATTCCTTTTAAGCAAGTACTGATAAATGGAACTGTTAAAGATGAGTTAGGCCGAAAAATGAGTAAGTCCCTAGGTAACGGCATAGACCCTATTGATTTGATTGATAAATATGGTGTTGACACTCTTAGATTTTCACTGTTAAACGGTATCGCCATTGATACGGATTTCAGGTTTAGTGAAAAAAAAGTGGAGATTAATCGAAATTTTTTAAATAAAATTTGGAACGCAAGTTATTTTGTTTTAAGTAAACTAAAAGGTGAGAAAATAAAACAAATTGATAAAGTGGAATTATCTATTAGTGATAAATGGATAATTTCAAAACTAAATAACTTAGTTAAAAGTGTTAATGAAAAATTTGATAATTATGAAATTGGAATGGTTGCAAGTGATTTATATGACTTTTTTTGGAATGTTTTTTGCGATTGGTATTTGGAAATTTCTAAGATAACAATAATTAAAAACAAACCTGCAACGCTTACAACACTTAATTATGTTCTTGAAACATTATTAAAACTTCTTCATCCTTTTATACCGTTTATAACCGAGGAAATCTATTTAAATTTGCCATCACATGATGAGTCAATTATGATTTCCAGTTTTTCTCAGTATAACCAAAATCTTAATTTTGAAAGTGAAGAAGAGCAATTTGAAAAGGTTTTAACTACAATAAAAATGATTAGAAATACTCGTGCAGAATTAAAGGTGGCGGAGAATGTTAAAACAAAACTTTATGTTCTTCCGCTTGTGGAAAATATTAATCAATATTTAAAAATAATAGAAAAATTATCTAATAGTAAAGAATTGGAAATTATAAAAGATGAAGGGGATGCTAAAAACTGCACTGTTGTGGTGAGCGAACTTATGAAGGCTTTTATAAAAATAGAAGTGGATAAAGTTAAAGAACGCGAGCGATTAAACGAAGAGTTGAATAAAATTGAAAACGAAATAGCGCGTTCAAACGGACTATTAAATAACGAAGGATTTGTAAGTAAAGCTCCGCAAAAACTCATAGACAATGAAAATGAAAAATTAAAAAAATTCAATCTTTTAAAAGAAAATATTTTGCAAGAAATCGAAAGGTTGATATAGCACGGGGGAACAATGGATTATAAAAAATTAGCAGATATGTTATTTCCTAATATTAAAAAAAGCGTGGACGACTACGAAAAAATCTATCCAAAGAGAAAACTTTCCGCGGGTGCAGAAGTAACACGGTTTGCACCAAGCCCAACGGGATATCTTCATATTGGACACTTTTTAGGTGCATTGATAGATTACGAAATTGCGCGTGTTTCGGGTGGTGTTTTTATCTATCGATTGGAAGACACCGACGGCAAGCGGGAAGTTGAAGGTGCAGGGCTAGTTGCAGTAAGTGTTTTAAACAGTTATGGTATAACCTTCAATGAAGGATTGTCCGCAAAAGGTAAGCAATTTGGCGACTATGGACCATATATTCAAAGTGAACGCAAAGAAATTTATCAAACCTATGCTAAGCATTTGGTGGCGGAGGGCAAAGCTTTTCCTTGTTTTTGCGAAAAAGCGGAAAATAAAGAAGATGTGCTAGATAGACGAGAACAACAATTACAGGAAAGCAGTACGCTTATTAATCACGATATTTGCAGAAATTTGGACATAAGAGAAATTGAAGAGCATTTAAAAAATAAAAAGCAATTTGCAATTAGACTTAAATCTAATGGCAATGTGGAAAATAAAATAAAAATATATGACGAAATAAAAGGCGAGCGAGAATTTTCTGAAAACTCCAAAGATGCCGTTTTGCTTAAAAGCAATGGTATTCCTCCTTATGCTTTTGCTCATGCAGTAGATGACCATTTAATGAGAACAACACTAGTGATTAGGGGGGAAGAATGGTTTCCGTCACTTCCGCTACACTTGGAAATTTTTGATGCACTTAATCATCCGCGCGTGCGATATGCCCACACGCCTCTTATTTGTAAGATTGCGGAAAATGGTAATAAAAGAAAACTTAGCAAGCGTTTTGATGCCGAAGCAGATATGCGTTATTTTGAAAAGGAAGGTTATCCAAAACAAGCAGTGTTAGAATATTTACTTACGCTTGCCAACACAAATTTTGAAGAATGGCGAAAAGAAAACGAAAATGAAGATGTAAAAGCGTTTATTTTCTCGGTTGCAAAAATAAATAATTCTAACCCAATGTTTGATATGGCAAAACTTAATGATATATCTAAAAATATAATCGCAAAGTTGGAAGCAGAAGTTGTTTATGATGAAGTATTAAACTGGGCAAAAGAGAATAATAATGAATTATTTTTAATACTAAAAAACAATAAGCAAAAGGCAATCGAAACTTTTAGCATAGACAGATATATTAATAATCCTAGAAAGGATATTTCAAAATGGCATGATATTGAAAGTTTGTTTAATTATATATTTATGCCTTACGAAAAAGTTAGTATAGACAAAGATGAAATTGAAAGGTTTGACACAAATCTAATAAAAGCAGTTATGCTAGATTATGCATCCGCGTTTGATGAAAAGTGGGAAAAACCTCAGTGGTTTGATATGGGTAAAAAACTAGCTGAAAAACACAACTTTTGCTTAGATAATAAAATCTATAAAGCAACCCCACATTTATTTAATGGGAAACTCGCAGACTTTTTTGCAATAGTTCGAGTTGTTTTGACGGGAAGAAATAACTCGCCAGATCTTTATTCTATTTGTAAAATTTTAGGGAAAGCAGAAATAATAAACAGAGCCAATAATTTTAAATAAAAATTAAAAACACATTAATTTTAAGTGGTAATTTTTTTAAAGCCACAAAAGACTTTAAGCGAAAAGACGAAAATCCTTATTAGTTAAGTTAAATGAAGAAAAATTGATTAAATAGTAATTTGCAAATTAATATTAAAGTTCATGCAAGAAAAAAATAATGCATATGTAATTTTTATAAACAATGGAGTTTTATAAAACAAAAAATCAATTTGTGCCAAAGCGCAAGTTGATTTTTATTTTATATAGTGCAAAATGCTCACCATATGCACGGGTTAATTAATCTTATGAATTATTATTTAGTGATGACACGTTGATATATGAAAAAATTTAATTTTATCTAGTTGATTTAAACAAAATTCATATTGTTTAGAGGAAACAATAATGTACAAACTTTAATAAAAATCTCTAAGTTTAATATAAAAAATTTACTCAATTTTTTTGCAGGTTTTAGCGTATACCCGCCTTTTACCACAAGAAATTAAAAAATATTTAAAAAACATACGCCCTTAAAGTAGAACTAAAGTTCTACTAAACACATTAAAACAGTTTGATAATATAATAAATTTTGATATTATTAAATTATGACATTAAACGGATTAGTTGAAGAAATAATATATAGAAACGAGGAGAACGGTTACACAGTTCTTCTTTTAAATGTGAATGGCGAAATGGTTTCTGCGGTTGGGAAATTCCCACCCGTGAGCGAAGGCGAGAATGTGGAAGTTTCGGGAAATTATGTAACGCACATAAAATATGGTGAACAGTTTTCTGTTTCGCAAGCACGCATAACTGCACCTAACACAGAAGAAGGCATAGTAAGATATTTGGCAAGCGGGCTTATTAAAGGTGTAGGACCGGTTACTGCTAATAACATAGTTTCTCATTTTAAAGAAATAACATTGGACATTATTGAGTTCAATCCATCAAGACTGGCAGAAGTAAAAGGAATAAGTGAAAAAAAAGCGCTAGAAATCGGTGAGTCTTTTAGTGAAATTAAAAAAATGCAAAACGCCATAATTTTTTTACAAAACTATAATGTTACAATAAATATGTCAATAAAAATATATAATTTTTATAAAGATAAAACCGAAATTGTTTTAAAAAGTAATCCATATAAATTGGTGGAAGATGTGGAAGGAATCGGCTTTTTTACTGCCGATAAAATTGCACAAAATATGGGCATTGACCCCGAAAGCGATTTTAGATTGCGTGCAAGTATTCTTCATGTTTTAAAAGAAAATAGTGATAAGTCGGGCAACACTTATCTATTTCAAAACACATTACTTGATGAAATAGTAAATTTACTCCGCATTAACCACGAGCATTTAAGCGAACGAGTGGAGAATATCTTAAACAAACTTGTTATCGATAGTTATGTTAAAGTTTTTGAAAAAGCGGAAGAAAAAGTGGTTATGTTAACAAAGTTTTATAATATTGAAAAGCATGTGGCAACCACTTTAAAACTATTAGACTATGATGTTTCCACTAATTTAACAATCGTAAAAGATATTGAAAATTTTGAAACCATAAACAATCTAACCATGCACAGCAGACAAAAGGATGCAGTAAACGTTGCTGTGAATAATGGAGTTAGTATAATTACAGGCGGACCAGGAACAGGAAAAACCACTATAATTAAATGTATTTTAGAAGTGTTTAAAAACTTAAATAAACGAGTGCAATTAATGGCGCCAACAGGAAGAGCAGCAAAAAGGCTTAGTGAAAGCACCAACCAAGAAGCACTAACTATTCATCGAGCACTAGAAGTAAGTTTTTCGGATATGAACATGTTTTTTTATAATCACTTAAATAAACTTCCTTATGATGTTATTATTGTTGACGAAGTGAGCATGGTGGATGTCCAATTAATGTATTATTTAATAAGAGCAATTAGGCGTGGCGCACACCTTGTGTTAGTGGGTGACAAAGATCAACTCGCAAGTGTGGGCGCAGGAAATGTTTTAGCGGACATATTAAAAAGTAATATTTTTGAAAGTGTTTGCTTAACTGAAATTTATCGCCAAGATAAAAATAGTTTAATAATTGCAAATGCACATAGTGTTAATGGTGGAAAGATGCCAGTTTTTGACAATAAGAGCAATGATTTCTTTTTTTACGAAACAAATGATAATGAAACAATATTAAAAAATATTATTGGTTTGTCTACTTTTAGAATTCCAAACTTTTTGAAATGTGATTCTAAACAAGTTCAAGTGTTGGCACCAATGAAGGCAGGTGTATGTGGAATTGATAATATTAATAAACAACTGCAACACAGTTTAAACCCTCCATCACTAAAAAAAGCGGAAGTTGTTATTAGTGATAAACTTTTGTTTAGAGAGGGCGACCGTATTATGCAGATTTCCAATAACTATGAGCGAGTTTTGGTAAAAAACGGTATGGAAACCAGCGGTGTTTTTAATGGCGACATAGGTGTTATTGATAGTATTAATATGCAAACAGGAGAAGTGGGCGTGCTATTTGAAGACGGCAGAATTTCTAATTATTTAAAGGGTGATTTAGGTGAAATTGTATTGAGCTATGCTATAACTATTCATAAAAGTCAAGGTAGCGAATTTGATGCAGTTATCATTCCATTAGTTGGCGGACCTCCAATGTTACTCACAAGAAACTTATTATACACCGCTATAACACGGGCAAAAAAAATGGTGGTATTAGTAGGGAGCAGTGCAGTTATTAGGCGCATGGTAAAAAACAATTTCACACAAGTTAGATATACTATGCTGGAAGAATTCTTAAAAGAAAACTTGCAATTAATAGGCGATTAAGCAATAAATTAGTAACCAGAAACTTAAAAAAAGTTTCAATACTAATAGCTAATAATTTGAAAATAATTAGCAATTTAAATATTTCCTATTAAACAAAATATAATATAAAAAATTGTTTTTATATTATTGTTTAAAGAAAATTATTTGTATATCATATACTTTTTAACAATCATTTTTGTAATATCATAACTATTATTATTTAATTTATGAATAAACTAAATAAAATTTTGCAATAGTTTATGCTAAGAAAAAATTTGTAGTTCATGCAAGAAATTTAATTTCTATATTTGACTTTTTTAAAATATTTATCTTTTTTTATAATGCTAAAATTATTCATATAAAACGATTTAAAATATTTAATTAAACAAAGGATAAAAGTGAAATGGATTTTTGGAATTTATTATTTCCTGAAAACATTAAGTGCATAATATGCAATGATGAATTGCCGTGTGATAACGATTTTTGTTTGTGTGAAGATTGCGTTAAACATCTTCCTTTTATGCCTAGTGATAATATTTGTCTTAAATGCGGAGCACCTACAAAAAGTGGTAATTACTGCTTGCATTGTAAACAAGCGGGCAGGCATTTTGAAAAACATAGAAGTGTGTTTGCATACAGTGGTGAAATAATAAACACTATTCAAAATTTTAAATATTCCAACGCAAAATATCTCGCACCGTATCTTGGAAATTTGCTTGTGGATAAATTTAAAAAAGAAGGCTGGGTGGTGGATATGGTGATTCCCGTTCCACTCCACGAGATGCGAGAAAAAGAAAGAGGTTATAATCAATCACTAATGCTATCCCGTCAGTTTGAAAAAATAGCTCTCGAAATAAATACAACCGCACTTGTTCGTACTAAATATTTAACCCAACAAGCAATTTTAACGGGGAAAGAACGACTTACCAATCTTAAACAATCTTTTAAAGTTGTAAATAAAAAAGAAATCAAAGGGAAAACAATTCTTTTAATAGACGATATTTTTACAACCGGTAACACTATTAATGCTTGTGCAAGTACATTACGAAAAGGTGGTGCAAAGGAAGTTTATGCGTTAACGATTTGTAAAACTTTGCTTGATGAACTTATTTAATTAAGTTTGATAATAAAAATTTTTAATAACTTACTTTAAGAAGTAAAAACTTTTGTGGCTATTTTGATGCTAAAATTATGAGAAACACTAATTTTAATTATCAAATTTATTGTTTATAATATATTTTACTTAATTTTAATTTGAATTATTATTGCTTGCGGTAAAAAAATAATACGGAATTATTGTGGCAATATTTTTTGATGCTAGTATAATAACCTTGTAAAATAAGCAAATAAAAACGCCACAAAAATTTGTGGCGTTTTTATATTGCAAGCAAACCAAACACCAGGCGTTTAATAGAGGAAAATTTTTATAGTTTGAATAAACCAAACACTTTTTGTGTTAAAATTAAAAGTTATGATGCTTAAATAAAAACCAAAGCGAATGTTTTTTTCATAAATCAAAATAGTTAAATTAATTGTAAGGTTTAACTTTTAGTAAAATTAATTTGTAATATAGTAAAAGCAGAGTCTATGCTATTTTTTTTATAAAAAAATAATTTAAAGTTTTTGATAGTTGAATTTATAAAAATAAGACCATTTATTTTATAAAATTAATAAACCTCAGTTATTTTGGAGCCTTGTTCATTAGATTCTTTAGTAACGATAATTTTATTAGTTATATAGTTTTGCATTCTTTCCACATGTGTGATAAATCCAACCGTGAAATCCAGTTTAATAAGTGCGTCAAAACTTTGCAGAACTTTCTCAATATAGCCATCACTCAAACTTCCAAAACCCTCATCTATAAAGAAGAAATTAAAATTTTGATTGTTGTTAGTGGCAATGCTTTGCGATATACCAAGCGCAAGACTAAGTGAAATTATAAATCTTTCGCCACCGCTTAGCGTTTTAACACCACGCTGGATACCGCCATTAAAGTTATCTATAACATTAAAGTCGCCGTTATACTTTAAAAAATATTTACCTTTGCTTATTAAATGGACATACTTATTTGCAAATTCGGTTATTAAATACATATATTCTTCTGCAACATATTCAAGCAGTGCACCGTTTGCAATTAACGATTGCAAATCCAAAATGGTTTCTAATTTGCTTTTTGCTTTCTTTAAATCTTCTCGCAACGCACTTACAACTTCAATATTTTTTATTTGTATTTTAATATCGTTTTCAAGCACTCCTATTTCAACACCAATTTCCTGTAACTGCGTTTGCATATAATCTATGCGCTCTAACGACTTCTCCAACGACTCTTTACTAATGGTTTTAAGTGTTAGTTTCTGTTTCAACTCAGTAATGGAATTTTCTAAAAACGAAAGCGTGGAATGATAATTTTTTAAGGTTTCTTCAGCTTCTTTTAGTTCGTTTTCATCAAGCAGTAAAGTTTGATCGGTTAGAGTAGCTTTATCTACACCATTAATATTAAAAAGCGTCAGCAATTCTTTTAGTTCCTGTGCTTTATTTTTATTGCTTTCGAGTATTGATGCATTAACTTCAATATCTATGGCCACCTGGTTTCTTTCTTTTTGCTCGCTTTGAATTTGTTGTTCAAATTTTCCTAATTCAGCTATGGAGTTATCAAATAATTCTTGTAATTCGTCCACCACTTTTTGGCTTGGAATGTTGTCCATTTCGTTTTTATTTTCATTAATTCCTAATTGCAAACTTTTTATAGTGTTTAAAGTTTGCAGTAAAAGGGTTTTATTATTAGTTGCTTCGATTTCGCATTGATAAATTTGTTTTCTTATTTCTTGAAGTTCATCTTTAATTTTATCAACTTCGCTGTTTAATAATTTATTTTTAGCTTCAATTTTAGTTTGGATTTCATCTACATGTCTGCCGTATTCCGAAAGGTCTTTTAAATCTTTTCGAATTAAATTAATATCTAAACTTATAGCGTTTTTATATTCATTAATTTGAGTAAGTAAATTATTTATTAGTTCATAACTTTTGGTGTTTTCAATGTCGTTAAACAAATGGTTTTTAAAAGGCTTATTAATCCCATTAAAAAAGGATAGCAACTCTTCTTTTATGCCCAAAGTTTTAATATTCTCAATTCTGCTTGTTAGTTCAATAACACGGTTTAATTCTTTACCAAGTGCATTATAATTAATAACTTTTATTTCTTCATTTTTTCTAAAAGAAGACAAATTGTTTTCAAGTTCTTCGAGGGTTCTTTTTATTTTTTCTGCGGTTGCACTCTGCTCTTTTAGTTGGCTAACTTTAAGAAATGTATCTTCTTGGAGCTTATTTTTAAGTTCCATTTTTTTGTTTAGCGTCAACATGCGGAGGGCTAATTTTTCTTTTTCTAATAGTAGACTACTTTGCTTTTTTTCGCTTTCACGCAAATTTTTTTCAAAAGTGGACAGTTTAACTTTCAACTCTTTTAAAAGTTTTTCAACGCGCTCACGCTCGCTAGTAGACGCATTATATTTATTAAGTACCACTAAATAATCGCCATAGTTTTTAGTGTAAGAAACTTGCATTCCTAGATGTTCAATTTCTTTTCTTTCCTGATTCTTTATAGATAGTTGAAGTTCAAAATCTGCCAGTCTCTCTTTTTTCTCCAACTCGCTTGCTTGAAAATTATAATCAAGTTTAAGTTTGTTGTGAACAAATTCTAAATCTAACTTCTCTTGTTGTTTAACTGTTAAAAGCTTTTGAAACTTTTCTAAGTTTTCTTTTGAAACATCTTTATAAATTAAAATTTTTTCTTCTAACGATAATTTTTCGAGCATTGCTAATTCTTTTCGTTTTTTAAGTTTGTCGTTTAACTCTTGTCCAAATTGTTCTAAATTAAAAAGTTTAGCAACGGTTTTTTTTCTGTTCATAGGCGTGTCGCCTAAAAAATTATCAAACTCGCCTTGAGGAAGTGCAATGCATTTTAAAAATTCTTTTTTTGCAACACGAATAATTTTTAGTATTTGCTCGTTAACAGGGTCCGTTTTTTCTGCTAATACAAGATTAGTTTTTGCATTTAGTAAAATAGCGTCGGTTTTAAGTCCGCTTGGTCTTAGTTTATAATCTCGGCGAACTTTATATCTAACCTTTTTATTTCCTTCGACCATTTCAAATTCAAAGATAATATATGCGTCGCTCAAATTCACATTAATAATATTTTGAGTTACATCTCTTTCGCTTGTTCCGTAAAGTGCCATGATAATAGCATCTAAAATGGTGGTTTTGCCACTTCCTGTTTCTCCAAATACGCCAAAAAGGTTAAGAGAAGAAACCTTTTCAAAGTTCACTTTCTGCTCAGAGGCGTAACTATTAATGCCTTTAATGGTTAAATTAATCGGCCTCATATAAATCCTCCGACATTAATTCTAAAAATAGTTCTCTGACAGGTTCGTTTGCCTTTTCTCCGCGCTTTTTTATCACGAAATTATCAAAAATTTCAGCGTTGGTTAAGTCCTTTTTAGAAGTTACATCATAATTGCTTTTTGCATCTTTTGTGATAACGCTTAAAGTAACCAAGTTTTTATATGTGTTTCTTAAATGTTTAATTTCTGACATGCTCACTCTATCCACATCTTCAATAGTAACTTTAATTAGGTCGTCCGGATTATCTTTACACACAACTTCAGCATGAAGCATAGATGATACGGTAAAGTTTTTAAGCAACTTAACCCTAAGTGGAACTTTATCAAGTTTAACCACTCCTTCTGTTGTTATATCTGCTACGATTACTTTCGTAAGGGTATCACAATTTATGAAAAATTGATTAATAATTGAGCCCGAATAATAAATATTATTCTCTTTGCTTACTGCTAAACATTTGTGTACATGACCAAGTGCGGTATAGTGTGCACCCGTTTGCAAAACTTCAGTTGCCACAGAATTAGAATATGTGGCAATAGTTTCGTATGCTTGCATTTCTTCTTGTGATAAATTCATGCCATAAGTCATGAAATGTGATGTTAAAATATTAATTGAAGAATCCGAAAAAGCCTCCACTCCCGTGGACAACCATTCTTTCACCTTGTCTGAAAAAGTTTCGCTTTCTTTTTTGATTTCCTTAAATCTATAATAAGAAGGGAAAGGAAGATATGCAACAGTGATATTTTCGTCTGCTTTTGTTTTAAATTTTATATATCCTTTTCCACTGCTTACTGCATAGATATTTCGGTTTTGTTGTGGTTCGGAAATTTTAATTTTATCTAAAGAACCAAGCATATAAATACCAAAAGTATTTGCAAAAATATTAGCGTTAGCAAGCCTTCTTGGTTCATCATGATTGCCTGCTATAGCAATAACCGCAGTATTGCCATTATTATTTAATTCCATTACTGTTTTATAAAATAAATCTTCCGCCTCACTTGAAGGAACAAAAGAATCATAAATATCGCCCGCAATAATAACCATGTCCACTTCTCGTTCTTTAGCAATGGTTATGATTTGATTAAGTGCATCTTTTTGTTCTGCCATGCGATCATAGTCGTCTGTTTTGCAACCAAGATGCCAGTCAGCAGTGTGAAGGATTCTCAAAAGTGTTTTCTCCATTTTTCGATAAATTGCTTTTTAATAATTGAAAGTTTTAGGTATAACTTTTAACTCTTTAGAGTATAATTGTTAAGATGTATATAGTATATTCTTTAGTATAACAAAATCATAAAATATAAACAAACAAATAAAATAATTATTTAGGCTGGATTTGTGTAACCAGTAGAAGTTAAAAAGTGCAAACTACAAGATAGCAACCAAAAAAATATTATAATTTGTTTTAAGTTTTGCAAATAAATATTTATTAAAGTAATGTTGTCGCAATTTGGAGGGTTTAGTTACTGACAGTTAAATAAATATAAAAAAAATTAATAGTTTGAATAGTTATTCTTTTAAAGTATTTAGTTGTACGCAAGTAATATTTAAGTCCAGGGTTTTAATGTAATAAGCAATTTTGCTTTTATAAATATAAAAAATCACGCAAGCCAATTAAAATTTTTTACGATAAGTATTTAGCTTTATAGACTTTTGCTAATATTTCAAAATATAGTAAATTGTGCATCACTAAAAATTAAATAAATTAATACACTGGAATTACTAACAAAGTTAAAAAAATAAATTATGATTAAAATATTTTAATTTATATGCTAAGTTAAAGCAAAAAGCTCAGTTCTATACCAAGCAACTATATTAATTTAAAGCATTATTATTTATAAGATAAGATGACATTAAGAACTAAGATTTTGCACTAGAATCTAAACGAAAAAGAAATCCAAATTTTTAATTTTTTATTTAAAAATAGGAGTTTTATAGTTTTGGTTAAATTAATTATAATCTAATAATTTTCTTAAAAAAAAAGACCAAAAAAAGAAGGTTTTTTACTTTTTTTGCCCTAAAACAGTTGACATGCTTAGAAATACATGTTAAAATACGGCATTGCGGTGTGTCCTAATATGGTTGGACAGCACAATTTGCATAATTCAGTTAGTTCATTTTACATAATTTATATCGATTTGGCAACTGAATTATGCTAATTTTTACAATTTAATAGATTTTTTAAATTTTCGGTAAGGGGAGTTCGCTAAACAATGTTAAACAATAGTGAAATCAAAAAGATTAAATATGGCAATAACATCAGATACACTTTCGGTAAAGTTAAAGAAGTTTCACAAGTTCCATATTTATTAGAAGTTCAAAAAAATTCTTACAAAAAATTTATAGAAGAAGGCATAGGAGAAGTATTAAAAGAGTTTTCTCCTATTTCTGACTACAGCGGTAAGGCAGATGTTTACTTTCTTGACTATAAGTTAGAAGAAGTGCCTAAGTTTTCTAAGGCAGAAACAAAAAGAAAAAGCGGACACTATACCGTTCCACTTCGCGTTAACACTCGTTTGGTTATAAAAGAAACGGGCGAAATTATCGAATCGGAAGTTTTTTTGGGCGATGTTCCTTATATGACTGACGAGGGAACTTTTGTTTTTAACGGTATTGAAAGAGTTGTTGTTAGTCAAATCGTTAGAAGCCCAAGTGTTTATTATTCAAAACATATCGACAAAACTGGTCGTGATCTTTTTGCTTGCTCGCTTATTCCAAAGCGTGGTAGTTGGCTAGAAATTGAACAAAGAGATAAAGAGCCGAATCAACTAAAAGTAACTCTTGATAAAGGCGGAAAAATATCGCTTGGAATTTTCTTAAAATGTTTTGGTCACACTAATGAAGACATTTTAGGTTTTTTTGGCGACAATGAAATGATAAAAGCAATGCTGGAAAAAGATCCATATGACAATCAACATGACGCATTGGTTGAAGTAAGCAGAAGAACAAGACCCAGTGAAATCCCTAGCGCAGAAGCAACAAAACAATTTATATTCTCGCAGTTTTTCTCTCCTCAATATTATAATCTTGGCGATGTTGGTAGGTATAAAGTTGACAAAAAATTATCTCTTACAAATAGAATTTCTGGATTGATTGCAGCGGAAGATATAAAAATTAAACAAAAAACTCTCGTTAAAGAAGGCGAAATTATATCTAAAGAACAAGCCTATCAAATTCAAAATGATGGTGTTAATACTGTTTGGGTGTTGGTAGATGGCAAAAAGCATAAAATCTATGGAAATAACCGTGTTAAATTAAGCGAAGTTTTAAAATGCAACGAACGGGAACTTGGAATTAAACATGATGTTTATTATCCAGTACTTAAAGAATTATTAAAACAAGGCAAAACAAAAGAAGAAAAATTAGAATTAGTTCGTGAAAATGTGGACAGTCTTATAGGTAGCACACTAACAATGGATGACATGCTTGCAACCATTTCATATTTCTTAGACCTTAATGTGGGTCTTGGCAGTATTGACAATATTGACCACCTTTCAAACAGAAGAGTTAAAGGTGCGGGCGAACTTTTACAAGATGCTCTTAGAAGCGGAATGAATAAATTATCTAACTCGGTTAAAGAAACTTTACAATCTCACGACTTGAATGATATAACTCCTTCACAAGTGGTAAACGCAAGGCCTATAAATCGTGCGTTTAGGGATTTTTTAGCAAGTCACCAACTCAGCCAACTTATGGATGAAATGAACCCTCTTAGTTCACTTGCTCAAAAAAGAAGACTTAGCGCAGTTGGACCGGGTGGTATAAAAAAAGACAGAGCAACCGATGAAGTGCGTGATATCCATCATAGTCACTACGGAAGAATTTGTGTTATAGAGACACCGGAAGGTGGAAATATCGGGCTTATTAGTTCTCTGGCATCTTTTGCTCATGTTAATGAATATGGATTTATTGAAACACCTTACAGGGTTATTAATAAAGAAAAGAAAGTAGTAACAAATGATATAGTATATTTAATGGCAGATGAAGACGAAAATTGTTACATTGCACAAGCTGTTGAAGATTTAAATGAAGACGGAACCTTTAAAAACAAAACCGTAGTATGCCGTTATTTAGATACTATTATTGAAGTAAGCCGTGACATGGTAGATTATATGGATATTACACCAAAACAATTGGTGTCTGTTCCTACCAGTTTAATTCCGTTCCTTGGAAACGATGACCCGGCACGTGCCCTGATGGGTGCAAACATGCAACGCCAGGCAGTTCCTTTAATTAAAACAGAGGCTCCGCTTGTCGGAACCGGCTTGGAACACCGTGTGGCCCTTGATAACTGTGCAATTACTGTTGCAGAAAACAACGGAACCGTTAAATATGTAGATGCCGACAAAGTTATTATTGAACTTGAAAACGGTAAAAAAGAAACTCATGAATTAATTAAATTCTATAAAACCAACCAGGAAAGTTGTATTAACCAAAAACCGGTTGTAACACACGGGCAAAAAGTTAAAAAAGGTGATGTTATTATAGACGGTTACAGCACAAGCGGCGGGGAACTGGCACTTGGAAAAAACATGCTTATTGCATTTATGAACTGTTGTAGCCTTCCCAGTTCATGCTTATTGCATTTATG